>NZ_CP012669.1:1800000-2075000 GCF_001281485.1 Altererythrobacter epoxidivorans | reverse complement strand
TAATCGCGGATCAGCATGCCGCGGTGAATACGTTCCCAGGCCTTGTACACACCGCCCGTCACACCATGGGAGTTGGTTTCACCCGAAGATCGTGCGCTAACCTTTTAGGAGGCAGCGAGCCACGGTGGGATCAGCGACTGGGGTGAAGTCGTAACAAGGTAGCCGTAGGGGAACCTGCGGCTGGATCACCTCCTTTCTAAGGATTGATTGCGAAAGCGCCTGACCTAGCGTCGGGAAGTGCTTCGCAGCTTCCAAAGAACATTGCCGTCGTCCTCATGTCCTTTCATCACTGGAGATTACGCAGCCTAGCTGCGTGATGCGCCTGAGCTGGCTCATTGCCGCCCGCGGCCGTTCGGCCAGCGAGGACGGATGGGCCTGTAGCTCAGTTGGTTAGAGCGCACCCCTGATAAGGGTGAGGTCAGAGGTTCAAATCCTCTCAGGCCCACCATCTCTTGTCTGGCTCACGGGGCCTTAGCTCAGCTGGGAGAGCACCTGCTTTGCAAGCAGGGGGTCATCGGTTCGATCCCGATAGGCTCCACCAGACAACAACTTGTCTCCAGGATGAAATGAAAACGGATCCGACTTCGGTCGGCCAGGCGGGATCTGCCCGCCGCTCTTTGACATTGTGAATGGGTTTTTAAATCGATGCCGTGGCGCATGGATTGCATGGATGGTCTAGCCGGCCATTCCAAACGCGATCGATGCATCACAAATCAATCAAATTGATTATCTGGCTGAGATAATTCCTCCGCGCCATCGCGAAGACGAACGGGTTTTATGCAGGCCTGTCGTTGATGGTGTGGATTCTCAAGCGTGAGGTAAGAGCATTTGGTGGATGCCTTGGCATGTACAGGCGAAGAAGGACGTGGCACGCTGCGATAAGCGTCGGGGAGTTGTGAGCAAACTTTGATCCGGCGATTTCCGAATGGGGAAACCCACCCTCACCATTTCCTCATTGTTCCCTTCGGGGTTCGATGAAGAGGTGGATAGGGTATCACCTTAGTGAATATATAGCTTTGGTGAAGCGAACCCGGGGAACTGAAACATCTCAGTACCCGGAGGAAAAGACATCAACAGAGATTCCCGTAGTAGTGGCGAGCGAACCGGGACCAGGCCAGTGCCTCTTTGTAAATTAGCAGAACACTCTGGAAAGTGTGGCCATAGCGGGTGACAGCCCCGTATGCGAAAGTGATCAAAGAGGACTCGAGTAGGGCGGGACACGTGAAATCCTGTCTGAACATGGGGGGACCACCCTCCAAGCCTAAATACTCGTACATGACCGATAGCGAACACAGTACCGTGAGGGAAAGGTGAAAAGCACCCCGATTAGGGGAGTGAAACAGTACCTGAAACCGGATGCTTACAAGCAGTTGGAGCCCCATAGGGGGTGACAGCGTACCTCTTGCATAATGGGTCAGTGACTTAATCTAGCATGCAAGCTTAAGCCGTTAGGTGTAGGCGAAGCGAAAGCGAGTCTGAATAGGGCGACAGAGTATGTTGGATTAGACCCGAACCCCGGCGATCTAGGCATGACCAGGTTGAAGGTGCGGTAACACGCACTGGAGGACCGAACCGTTGCATGTTGAAAAATGCTCGGATGAGTTGTGTTTAGGGGTGAAAGGCCAATCAAGCCGGGAAATAGCTGGTTCTCCGCGAAATCTATTGAGGTAGAGCGTCAGATGTATGCCGATGGGGGTAGAGCACTGGATGGGCTAGGGCTGCGCGAGCGGTACCAAACCTAACCAAACTCCGAATACCATCGAGTCTTGTCTGGCAGACAGACGGCGGGTGCTAAGGTCCGTCGTCAAAAGGGAAACAGCCCTAACCTACAGCTAAGGTCCCCAAGTCATATCTAAGTGGGAAAGCATGTGGGAATCCCAAAACAACCAGGAGGTTGGCTTAGAAGCAGCCATCCTTTAAAGAAAGCGTAACAGCTCACTGGTCTAAATAAGGGTTCCTGCGGCGAAGATGTAACGGGGCTAAAGATATGCACCGAAGCTTAGGGTTCAGAATTTATTCTGAGCGGTAGCGGAGCGTTCCGTAAGCGAGCGAAGGCGAAGGGTAACCGACGCTGGACGTATCGGAAGTGCGAATGCTGACATGAGTAGCGATAAAGAGGGTGAGATGCCCTCTCGCCGAAAGACCAAGGGTTCCTGCGCAATGCTAATCAGCGCAGGGTGAGCCGGCCCCTAAGACGAGCCCGAAGGGGGTAGTCGATGGGAACCACGTTAATATTCGTGGGCCTGGAGATGTGTGACGGATCGTGGAAGTTGTTCACTCTTATTGGATTGAGTGGGCGGCCAAGCGGTTCCAGGAAATAGCCTCTCCGTATAGACCGTACCCGAAACCGACACAGGTGGTCAGGTAGAGTATACCAAGGCGCTTGAGAGAAGTATCCTGAAGGAACTCGGCAAATTGCCTCCGTACCTTCGGAAGAAGGAGGCCCCATTATTGCGCAAGCAGTAGTGGGGGGCACAGGCCAGGGGGTAGCGACTGTTTATCAAAAACACAGGACTCTGCTAAGTCGGCTTCAAGACGACGTATAGGGTCTGACGCCTGCCCGGTGCTCGAAGGTTAAGAGGAGGAGTGCAAGCTCCGAATTGAAGCCCGAGTAAACGGCGGCCGTAACTATAACGGTCCTAAGGTAGCGAAATTCCTTGTCGGGTAAGTTCCGACCTGCACGAATGGCGTAACGACTTCCCCACTGTCTCCAGGATATGCTCAGCGAAATTGAATTCTCCGTGAAGATGCGGAGTACCCGCGGTTAGACGGAAAGACCCCGTGCACCTTTACTGCAGCTTCAGAGTGGCATTAGGAAAGAGTTGTGTAGCATAGGTGGGAGGCTTTGAAGAATCGGCGCCAGCTGATTTGGAGCCATAGGTGAAATACCACCCTGCTGTTTTCTGATGTCTAACCAACTACCGTTATCCGGTAGTGGGACCCTCTGTGGCGGGTAGTTTGACTGGGGCGGTCGCCTCCTAAAGAGTAACGGAGGCGCGCGATGGTAGGCTCAGGCCGGTTGGAAACCGGCTGCGAGAGTGCAATGGCATAAGCCTGCCTGACTGCGAGACTGACGAGTCGAGCAGAGACGAAAGTCGGTCATAGTGATCCGGTGGTCCCTCGTGGAAGGGCCATCGCTCAACGGATAAAAGGTACGCCGGGGATAACAGGCTGATGATTCCCAAGAGCTCATATCGACGGAATCGTTTGGCACCTCGATGTCGGCTCATCACATCCTGGGGCTGGAGCAGGTCCCAAGGGTTTGGCTGTTCGCCAATTAAAGTGGTACGTGAGCTGGGTTCAGAACGTCGCGAGACAGTTTGGTCCCTATCTGCCGTGGGCGTCGATTGTTGAGAGGAGTTGCCCCTAGTACGAGAGGACCGGGGTGAACATACCTCTGGTGTACCTGTCATCCTGCCAAGGGTGCCGCAGGGTAGCTATGTATGGACGGGATAACCGCTGAAAGCATCTAAGCGGGAAGCCTCCCTCAAGATAAGCAATCTTCGAACCGTCATAGACCATGACGTTGATAGGCTGGGTGTGGAAGTGCAGTAATGCATGGAGCTAACCAGTCCTAATAGTTCTGATCGCGCTTGTTGAATCCCACCATCAACGACAGCCCTGTGGGTTGTCTGGTGGAGGAATAATCAGCCAGATCAACGCCTGCATTGGTGCATCGATTTAAAACCCGCATCCGCCCGCTTCATTGCTTGGTGGCCATAGCGTCTGTGACCCACCCGATCCCATCTCGAACTCGGCCGTGAAACCGGACAGCGCCGATGGTACTAGTGCCTAAGCACTGGAAGAGTAGGTCGCCGCCAGGCATTGTAGCCGGCGGGTGCGTGTTAAAACCCATTCACGATTTCAAAAAGCCGCTGCCGGTCTGACCGAGCGGCGGTTTTTTTGTCTCTCCGCTCTAGTTTGATGCGCGAGAAACGGTGCCGCGGGGTGGAGCAGTCCGGTAGCTCGTCAGGCTCATAACCTGAAGGTCGTTGGTTCAAATCCAACCCCCGCAACCACCAAGCCTCTGAAAAAACGCATTTTTCTAGCCTCGCTGCTTCCAGCGGGGCTTTTTGCGTTTGGAACTGGAAGCGCATAGGAAGCAACTCCAGCGCAGCGCAGCGTGATCAAGCGGGAGCTTACTCGTTTCTGCGTTGCCTGATGGCCTACATGCAGGATCTACGGTGGCCGAATTATGAAATGAGTACCGTGAAACGCAACATGAGGTGAGCCAATCCAGCGTAGATTGGGCTGATCCGTTTCTAATCACGCGAAGCGCGGTATGGATCCTGCTCTGTTTTATTAGGCAACCGATGAGTACACACGATTACGGATGACTTTGACGTTCATGTCGCAAAATTACTCAGACTGAATTCTCGTCGCGTGGAAGAACGCTGAATTCTGTTCAATTCATTTCGATGTCCGAGTGGCAAGAATTGGAACATGCTGGTTGCACACCCTTTTTTTTCCTCTACCCTCTACTCGAGCGCACAGAAAAACGGTTGATCATGAGCCCCGTCGGGCCGCTGCCGACCTGGTGGTGATGGAGATCCAGGCCGTAATTGCGGGGAAGAGGGAAAAATACATCCACGATGCGCGAGGCCGCCAATCTACCGACCAAACTTTCATCTGATGGACTCCTGATCGGCTACTCGCTCGATGAGGCCAGACATCGGCCCATAATGGGTTTTGAATTCGGCGACGCGATTGAGGACGACGATCCTGACAATGAACTTCTCGAACCCATATTACATACCGGGGACGGGCATCTAATCACGCTGGCGCGGACAGGGGCGGGTAAAGGCGTTGGGTGCATCATCCCCGCCCTTTTACGCTATCGCGGGCCGGTGATCGTCATCGATCCCAAAGGCGAGAACTACCAGGTCACCGCGCGTCGCCGCCGCGAGCTGGGCCAAGAAGTGTTGCTGCTCGACCCGTTCGGCATAACGGGGGAAGAGTCGGGCGCGCTGAACCCGCTCGACTTGATCGATCCGCGCTCTCCCGAAGCGATTGACAGTGCAGCGCAGCTTGCCGAGCTGATCGTCACAAAGCAGCATACACTGGACCCGTTCTGGGACAGTCGGGCACATTCGCTGATCACGACCATGTTGCTTTTTGTCGCTTCCGCGCGGCCGCCTGTTCTGCGCAACCTGCAGGAGATGCACTACCTGCTCAACCAGACGAGCGAGGATTTGGATTTCACCTTCAAGGAAATCCTCAAGAACCCGCTTCCCGTTGTCCGGCAGGGCGGCGCAATCAAGTCGACCGCAGAGGCGAAGGTCTGGGCTTCGATCTTGTCAACCGCGCAATCACACACCGATTTCCTGCGAAGCGCCGGGGCTCAGGCTACTCTCGGTCGCTCGACAATTGATCTCGAGGCGATCACGCGCGGCGATCCGATTTCCATCTATGTCGTAGTTCCGCCCGAAAAACTCGAAAGCCATGGCAAACTCCTCCGTTTGTGGATCGGAGTCATGATGGCGGCCATAACCCAGCGCTCGCGCCGTCCCGAACTGCCGACTTTGTTCATACTTGATGAAGCCGCGCAACTCGGCCCGCTCAAACAACTTCGTCAGGCGATCACACTGCTTCGGGGATATGGCTTGAGGACCTGGAGCTTCTGGCAGGATCTCAGCCAGCTCCAAATGCTGTACCCGCACGATTGGAAGACGATGATCAACAACTGCGAGGTCTTGCAGGCGTTCGGGTTCGCTAATGCGCGTGTCGCCCGCGATGGTGCCGAACTGACAGGTTACGAAAATTGGCGCGTTCTTCAAGATCTTGAGTTTCCTGAAATGGTTCTTGCGATTGCAGGAGACAAGCCAGTCATAGCGCGCAAGCCCAACTATCTCGCAGACCCTGCATTCACAGGTCAGTTCGACGATAACCTGTTCTACAACAAAGCCCCGCAGCAACACCGGGAGACGCGTGCGCCCGTCCGGTCCGCGAAACGTCGCAGTCTGGCAGAGCTCAAGCGGCTTCGGGCAAGCGAGAAGGCCGAGCCGGAGGAGGGGCGACGGCCTTCCGCAAGCGAGGTGCTCGACATGGAATTCGATCTGACTGGCCCCGAATTCACGCCGCCAGAAGACATCCCCGACCCTTTCGCCACCCCGGACGATGACGAAGCCTCTTACGTCACCAAGGATGATGAGACTGGGGAAGACAGCAAGAAGCAACACGGCAACCCTGGAGACGACGCCAGCGGTGGTGAGAAACATTGAGCGACAAAAATGAAAACCCCGTCGCGGTGGGCTTTATCGACGGGCAGAACCTTTTCATGCAGGCGAAGCGCCTGTTCGGCTACCGCACACCAAATTTCGATCCGCTCGCACTACATCACGAGATGTGCGAAGTCGCCGGCTTCCTGCCCGGAGCGGTACGCTTCTACACTGGCTTGCCATCACCGCGGCGCCAACCCCGCTGGCACGCTTTCTGGTGTAACAAGGCGGAGGCGATGGAGCGCGATGGTGTGGAGGTGACAACGCGACCATTGCGCTATCGCAGACGACGCATCTTCGACGAAGACGGCGATGTCGAATTCATGGTCCAAGCAGAAGAGAAAGGGATCGATATCCGTATCGCGCTCGACCTCGTGCGCATGGCGCGGCGCGATGAACTCACCGCTGCGATTATTTATTCGCAGGATCAGGACCTCAACGAGGTCGTATCCGAAATCGAAGCGATCAGTGAGATCAAGGGCATCGAGATAAAGCTCGCCTGCGCTTTCCCCACCAGCCCCCAATCAGACTTCGACCGCGGCGTCATGAACACCCAGTGGCTGCGCTTCGACAAGCAACTTTACGATCGTTGCATTGACGATCGCGACTACTTCCCGCGAACCTGAGGCCTTTTGCTTCCGCGCCGGAGCCTGCCTCGCTAGCAGACGACATTAAGGAGAAAAAATGCAAGTCGATCGGATTTTTCTCAGTTCGACTTTTCTTGATTTTGCCTGGGAACGAGAGTTCCTGAATACGACGCTGGTGCCGGCGCTGAACGAGGAATTGCGAACCGAAGGACGCGAAATCGATCTGCTGGACCTGCGCTGGGGCGTGTCGCGCGATGCCGGCCTCGATAATCACGCGGTCGATATCTGCATGGACGAGATCCGCCGCAGCCGCGCGTCAGGCGCACGCCCATACTTCCTCTATCTCGGCAGCGACAGACCCGGCTGGATCCCTCTACCCCGCCTTCTTGGCCAGACGGACCATCGCGCCATCCTGGATATCCTTAGTCGAAACGATGACGGTGCCGCCGCGCTTTTTGACGGCCTCTACCGGGCTGAGAACAATTTCATCGCGCCAACCTACACCTTGTGCAATCGGGAAAATTTCGAGGCCGCGCATGGGGTTGAATGGACCCAGGCGGAAGAGCGTGTTCGAAACGCGATCGATGCGCATCTCGATCATCTGTCCCCCGGAATGGCGCAACGATTGTCGACGCCGGTCACCTTGCAGGAACTCGAACTCGGTCTCAGCCTGGTCGACGGAGACGCCGGACGGATCGGCGCAATGTGGCGAAATGAGAAACTCACGCTGTTCGGACGCATGACCAAGGCCAGATCCGCGGGCGGTGATGGCTGGCGCGAACGCGTCGAACACATGTTCGCTGACAAAGGCGCGAGCCTTGAGGAGCTGGAACGCTCTGGAGAGCACGATAAAGCTTACCGGGCGGCGTTCGCAGAATGGGCACGCAAGGTACTTATGCGCGCTGCCCAACCTCCTAAAGCGGACAGCAAAGAGAGTGTTCCGGCCGCGGCTCCGACAGCGCTCATCGAGCGGAAATGCGTTGCATCGCTAGCGCGGCAGATTGATGTTACGACCAGACAGCCGATCTTGATTTTCGGCTCCAGCGGTTGCGGCAAAAGCGTCATCGTTGATCAGCTGGTGGATTGCAGGCCGGAAGCCATAGTGGTGCGCCCGGGGCGCGAGAGTCATCGGCTTGATGCTGAAGGTTTTGCCTCGCTTGTGGTCCGCGCCATTGGCGGTGCGCCTTCCGAGGGCGGCCAGGCATCCGAGGCACTTGTGGAGCTCAGGCAAAGGCTTGAGCGGTCCTTCTCGTCAGACGTGCTTCTGGTCGTGGACGGGCTCGACGAATGCGACTGGCGCGACTTCGGCGAGGCCGTTTCGTGGATTCCGGCTGAAGCGGGCGAGCGGCTTAGGCTTGCCATCACGACCTGCGACGATGGAATACGCAGTGCCTTCGCCGATATCTTCACCCGCGACGCGATACTAACGCTCGCGGAGTTCGATGATGAGGAAACGCGCCTCGCGGTCGAAAGCTTCCTCGGTGCCAGCGGGCGGCGCCTGCAGCCGGAGCAATACGAGAAATTGTTCGAAGGCCTCGAGGACATGCCTGCAAAGGCTGTTGCAACACGTATCGCCTCGACAATCGCGCGCTCGCTCTCCGAGCATGACGAACTACAGGCAAACGAGTCCCGGCTGGAGGCATGGATCGCCAGCTGGATAGAGCATCTCGTCAACCGCGAAGGCCATGGGCAGCGCCTTGCCGAGGCGACCTTGGCGCTGCTGGCGGCTGCGCGACGCAGCATTACCGAAGCGAACCTTTTCGACGCGGTCAGGGACGATGCCGAAATCCTGGCATGGCTGCGCGATTCCTTTCCCGATGCAGTTGCGCTCGATACCTTGCCGAGGACAGCATTCAGCAGGCTGATCGGCTCGCTTTCTCCGCTGCTGGAGACAACAGAACGGGACGGTGAACTGCATTACGCTTTCATACACCATGCGCTTAAACGGGCTGTATGGGAACGGGTACACCCAACATGCGGTGAGTGGGCGCATGACCGGCTGTTCAACCTGGCAACCGATCGGATCGAGCTGGGCAGGGCGCAAGGCTTCGACGACCCGCACAGCCTTTCCGAAATCGTATACCAGGCAGCATCGCTCGGCGCGCCGGCACGGGCCCGTCTTGAACAGCAGTTGCTCGATCCAACCTTCATGGCAGCGAAAACGGGGTGCGAGGCGCTAGCCGACACGCTCGCCGAGCTGGAAACATTGCGGGTCGCAGATTGGCTGGGATCACCCATTATCCGCCAGTATGCTGAGATGATTGGCGAAGAGCGGCACAACCTCGTGCGGCTGGAGATGGAGGAGGAGCGAGAGCTTTACCTGCGCCAGCGCGTGGGGCGGGATTTCGCCTCCAACCCGCTGCGCGGCCATTTCCGCGAGGACGAGCGCGTGGCCAGACTATGCCTGCAATCGCCGCGCATCCCGGGCGTACGCGTGGCAGATGCCGTCTCGCCGCGCCATGTGAGCTTCATCCAACCTGTGGGGCGAGACCTGGCGATCGGCCAGAAGGACGGGTCTATCAGCATCGTGGACGGCGAATACGGCAATCTCCGCGCGACCCTTCCCGGCCACGGCCAGATCAAGGGAATGACCTTGGTGCCCGAAAGCGGCCGGATCCTGACCTGGGGCACCCGCGGCGATCTCGCCTTGTCGAGCGTCAGTGCGGCCCGGGAATTGCACCGTTTCGACATCGGATCGGGCCCTGTCCTCGGCGCCGTGCCGACCGAAGAAGGAGCGTGGCTGGTCATCGGCGGCAGCCCCCTTGCCGTCCATCGCTTCGACTCTGCCGGCGAGAAGGTGGAGAGCAGGTCCTTCGATCTCGAAACGGGGCCATCGGTGAAGATGACGAATAACGGATTCGAGGAAGCGTGGCGATTCGGGCCCGAGAGAGTCGCAACGGCATTGATGGGGCGACGCGGCCACATGCACTTCGACCAGCAAGCCGACATCGCCAATCTGGGTGAAGGATTGGTCGCGATCTATGGCTTTCAATTGCTGGTTGTCTGGTCGGTTCAACACGGCAAGGTGCTGTTTAGCGCAAACCAGGTCGAGAACGACATGTGGGTCCCTTGGCAGGTGCGGCGCGATGGCAAAGATGTCCTCGTGCTGTCGAGAGGAGGTGGCCTAGCGCGTCTGGACCCTGCGTCCATCAGCATGACGGTCGAGAAGCTGGCGCGGGCAGTCGGCGGGGTAGAGCGTATCGATGATGAGCGGCTGCTGGTGTTCAGACAGCAAGACGACGGGACAATCGCGACCGAAATCGTCAATCCGGCCACGCTGCAGATTGTCGAGCAGCAGAATTGGCCCAACATTGCGGATCAGGGATTTTTTCGCCGCGCGACATCATTGATGACGCGTGGCGTCACGCCGCTTGGACCGCTCCTGTTGGCGTGGAGCGCGGAAGGTCATTTCCTGCTCGATCATGCGAGCGGTGAGATAGCGCCAATTCCGTTGCGCGAGTTGGCTCTTTCGCTGACCCCCGGCCCGCATCTGCCGGGCAACGCGGCGATGCTCATCAACAATGGGAATCCGCAGGTCCTGTTCATCGATGGTCAGTCGCTCGATCTTGAGCCGCTCGTTTCAGGTATTGCCACCTGCACCGATCTTGGCGACGGGCGAGCGCTGCTGACACTCGATGACCAGCGCGCTGTCATCTGGGACGCTGACGCCACGATCCGCTGGATCATAGAGGACCAGGATGGCGGCGATCCTGCGGCTGCGCGGTTAGCAGGCCAATCGATACTCTTGGCCAATGGCGACATCATAAGCCGGGATCGATCCCCCGATGCAGGCTTCAGTCGATTTTCGACGCTCGGCACCTTTTTGTTCGGCCAGAACGGACCAGATGGTCCTCTAGTAGTCGCTGACACGTCCGGCCCGTTGGGAGAGGTTGCAGCAGCGGGCGAAGGCCGTATCGATTGTCTGCTCACCGCACGCGATCCCATAATCGGACAAATCTATCCCAACGTCGCTTACCTCGGTATTCGGGGCGAACATCTGGTCACTGGCCTCAACGGCGGAGCCGCATCGACCACTTTCCCCATTCCCAGCGACGACAAAGCTGCGGTTGGGCCACTGGGCGACCTCTCGCGTGTGAAGCGCATCATGGCGACCTCCGATGGTCTCCTGCTGCTACGAAGGCGCTCGATCGAAAAACTCGTGGCCAAGAACAGCCTGCTGACGCAATTCGAGCGCAGCACGCTGCTGGACGGCAAGGTGCTCATGTTCGACCAACCCAACGCGCATTTCGCGGCGACCGCCTGGTTCGCGCACGATGGTATCGGGCTGACCGCGATCCAGGATCATTTCCAAGGCAAGGGTTTGGAAGCGCGCCTGTTCCAGAGCTTCGATACGCAGAAAGGCGTTCGCGGCGCCAAGTTCATCGTCGCGCCCGATGGACTGGTGCAGACGCTGCAGGGCTTTGCCTACCGCGACGAGAATGGCCGGTTCCAGCATCTCACCTGCGACGCGGCGAGTGGTAAAATTTCCGTAGAGCCCGTCGAGGAGGCCATCACCCTGCCATTGCCGCTGCGCGAGCGGATGGAGGATATTCACGGGCCGAACGATGGGGGAACCTACTGGGAAATGTCCGTTCCCCAGGGCCTCACCTTCACGCTTTCCTCCGGCGCGCTTTCCGCGACGCTCGACCATGGCCGGATCATCATGCGCAGCGACGAAGGCGAACGGTCGTTCTTCTTTCCAGCGGGCTTTGATCTGCTCGACGCGGTTCATCATGCGGGGATGCTCATCATCCTAATCCGCAGCGAAGGGGTGCTACAGCTGTTGCATTGCGGCCCTGCCGAACTCGTCCCCGAACAGATCCCCTATTCACACGGCGCGCCCGACCGACGCGCGCTCCGCCGGTTGGGGCTTGTCGACATTGTTGCGGAGATGCCGCCGTCCCAAGCAGGACATGGCATGGTGTTCTCAAAGGAAAAGGAAACTGCCCACCAACGCCGCGAATTGCCCGAGATTATCGAAACCAATCTCCTGATCGGGAAGGGCAACGAAGCGGAAAAGGACATGTTCCTGCTCGAAGCCATGATCGGTGATGCCGCCGGTGACAATTCGCACGCAACGAAATCCGGTGCGGCCCACCGGCTGGCAGCGCTCCATCGAGTGCTTGGCGGTGAGCTGGATTTCGAAGCCTATCGCCGGGAACGCTTCGTCAGTTCTTCGACGGATGATGCGGAGGTGTTGGTAAAGCCCTGGCTTGATGCGCTGATCAGCGCGGTTCTGACCCAACCGGATTTCGGAACCAAGGTTAAGGCCAAAAACTACGCCATCCGCAGCCAGATCGCGGCTGCGGGAGTCGATCCGTCATCGCAGCGGGAGCTTTCGGATCTTTTCCATCTTATCGAAAATCCGCCCCCGCTTTCAGAGCCATCCAAGCGGACCGATGGCAGCACAAGGGAGCAGGAATTCATGGACCTATCGAAAGCGGACATGGCGCAGCGACACGACGAAGCCATCGAACTTGATCAACGGGGCCATAGCGCAGAAGCGGAGGCGATACTTGAGGAGCTGGCGAAGGCGGGTTTCGCCGAATCAGCCTGGTCACTGTGTGTCATGCATCATGCCGGTCGCGCCTCATCTCCCTCCAAGGAAAGTGAGCGCAAATACCTGACCATGGCTGCCGAGGGCGGCCTTGATAAGGCGCGCACCAATCTGGCGAATATGCTGATGCAGGGCGAGGGTGGTCCGCAGGATCTGGCTGGAGCCCGGCACTGGTCGAAGCTGGCGCTGGACAATGGGGATCGCACCGCGGCCATGTCCTATGTAGTCGCCACGCTGACCGATCCATCTGCTGACCAGACGGAGAAACAGGTAGCATTGGCGATCCTTGAAATGGAGGCTCGTAGCGGCAATCCGCGGGCGCTTGCGCTCATCCAGCGACTGAAAGGTGACGGCTGATGTCGGTTGGCTTTCCGCCCGCGCAAAGCGGGGCGCCTGATGTCCCCGTCATCGCGGTGTCGGGGCATCGTCGCCTGTCGTTGCAGGCGGAAGCCACGCTCGAAAAGGTGCTTGGCCGCTTGTGGCGCGAGCTTGCGCAGGAATGGTCGGCGCGCGGTCGGGACGAAGCACCACCCCTTATCGCCAACGGACTGGCCCTTGGTGCCGACCTGCTCTTCGCCGACACACGCCAGCGGAACTTTCCGGCTGCGAAGGACTGGCACGTTCTACCCTGCTCACCAGCACTTTTTGAAGCGTCGTTGTTCGACGGCCTCGAAGTGCAGCCCTATGCCGCCGCGGTGCTTCGGGCGCGCTACCGCCGCGCAGCAGAGGGGGCAACAAGGCAGACCGTTATCGATGATGGCCCGGAACCGCCCACATCCTTATCCTATGGTGCGCTTGCCCGCTGGATGGTTGCTGTAGCAGACGGCGTTATCGCCTATTGGGACGGTCAAAATCCGCGTGGCGAAGGCGGTACCGGCCATGTCGTCGAACTGGCTTGCGAGCGCGCGCTTCCGGTCCTGCTTGTTTCGTCAGATGGCGAGGTACGCGGGGCGGGCGCGGTGGCTGGTAAGTCGGATGACGGCCTGACACTGGCACGCGAGTTTGTCGGCATGACCTTGGGGCAGTTTGATCGGAGAGAAAAACTTACCGCCTCGTGGGCCGGAGATTGAGGGGACACATGGATACGGACCAACAATTGCCATCGCCCAACCTCGCCGCGCGTATGACGGTCTGGATCACTCGGCGCGGCCATGCCACCACGATCGGCAAGCCGGTCATCTTCCTTTCGCTCATTCTCTGTTGGTTTTCGCTGACCAGCCTTGGGGCCTGGCAGGCCAGCCCGGAACCCGTATTTGTGCGGCGTCTCGCCGACGCGCTCTACGCCCCCTTCACTTTCCTCGCCCCGCAGGACAGTTACCTCAACCAGGCAGAGAGCGCGCTTCTCACCGATCCCCTGCTGTGGTTCGGCCGTTTCTTCGGGGCCGCGATACCGATTTATGCGATCGTCTGGGGCGCAATTGCCTGGGGGCGCCGGCGCATGGCGCATGCATTGCTCCCGCTTGCCCGGGGCCATGTGATCCTGTTTTCCGAGCCGGGCGAAGGTGATGGGATTGCGCGCCGCCTTACATTGGATGGCGAGGTAGTCATTCAGGCTGAAGTGGAACCGAGTCCTGAACGGATAGAGGTGATGGGCAATCTCGGAATTATCGTCGTCGATGCCAGTTTGCCTATGGCCTTGCGCCGGTCCAATGCCGAAAAAGCATCGCGGCTGGTGGTGTGGGGCGCCCACGATGCGGAAAACCTCGCAAGGGCACTCGAGATCGGCGAATTGCTGACGTCGCGTCATGAGGACATCCTCGTCCGTATCGAGAGCGCGCAAATGCACCGTGCGATGCGGCTTTCGCGTTCCATCCTGACTCGCCAGGACGCGCGTCTCCGACCAATTTCACTTAATCAGGCTGCAGTCCGAGCCGCACTCGCCAATGCTGAGCTTACCGATGCCGCCCATCGGCTTGGTCTGGCGCGGGTGGAAGTCGGCATCATCGGCCATTCGCAGCTGTTGGAAGAAGTCGCGACCTTTATCCTGCGGCACGCTTGGTCGGCTGGCCTCGCTCCGCCCTGCATCAATATCGATTCTGCCTATACTTCGCACTGGCAGGGATGGTTCGATCTGCACCGACAGGCTTTCGAGTCCTATCCGCGGGTACTTGGCATGCATACCGAACCGGTTTCCTTCGCCAACAACCATCACACACTGACCAACGACGCGACGCTATCGCGTATCGTCATCGATCTCGGAGATGACGCTGCGACAATAGAGGCTGCGTTTCGGATCTGCCTGCATCGTTCGCGCGAGCAGGAACTGAATTACACCATCCAGCCGGTGACACGGTCAGCGCATTCTCTCCGCGCTCTTTATTGCAATGGAGAAATGGATTTCGATGAGCCTATCTCTCTGGCTCTTCACTGCCACGCCGGCTCACTCATGTCCCGCCAGCGCGATCAGGCAGCGGCGCGAAAGCACCTAGTTTATACAGAAGGGTTGCCTGACGAGGCCGATCTGCCCGCGAACAAGCCATGGCGCCATATCGACGAGACCCATGTGCATGCCAGCCGCGCAGCTGCTGAGCACGATCCGATCAAGAAATCGGATCTGGCGCGACTTGGCGATTCAGAAGCGGCGCAGGAACAAATGCATCGCAATGAACATGAGCGCTGGTCGGCAGAACGTTTGCTGGACGGCTGGCTTCCCACGGTCGATCGTGCCGCAACTGACATAAAGCAGCTCCTTCACCGCGATCTCGTTCCCTGGGAGGAACTGAACGCCTCGGACAAGCAGAAGGACGCTGCGCAGGTCGAGGCTCTGATCGCGCAAAAGCGCAAGGATGAGGGCTAGGAAATTTGGATTTCGTACCTGACCACGCAAGGAACCGCATCAGCTGCCAAAAATGGGATGCGTGCTTTCCAGTTGAGGTGGAACTAAGGCGGAGGTTCCGCTTCTAGCCCATTGTTCGACACAATTCGTGAAGAGAGTAGCCTGCGAGAAAATCTCAGGCGACCTTTTTCCCTTTACCTGCGTACCCATTCCCAAGGACGGTGAAAACTTGGTCTCCGGAGACTGGTGCGCTGAACAAGAACCCTTGGATATAATTGCAGCCTTCGCGTCGCAGGACATCGAGCTGCTCATCAACCTCAACACCTTCGGCCAAGGTGTCCATTCCCAACGCATCAGCCAGAGTGGTAATTGCGCGGATGACAGCATGTGCGTTTCCGCCGTTAGAAAGATCCTCGACAAAACTGCGGTCGATCTTGACCTTATCAAAGGGAAAGGATCTCAAATAGCTGAGCGAAGAATAGCCTGTGCCGAAATCATCGAGCGCGATCCTGACGCCAAGGTTGCGTAAGCTATGAAGTGTCGAAAGCGTGCGTTCGACATTCGAGATGAAGATACTTTCAGTTATCTCGAGCTCGAGGCGGCTTGGCTGCAAGCCACTGGCGGACAAGGCTTGCAGAATTGTGTTGGCCAGGCCGGGTGTCCCAAACTGTTTTGGTGAGATGTTCACCGCGACGGAGATGTCGTCCGGCCATAGAGACGCGTGCCTGCAAGCCTCACGGATGACCCAGTCGCCGATTGGCAAGATAAGACCAGTTTCTTCTGCCAGTGGGATGAATTCTGTAGGACTTATTCGTCCCCGCTCGGGGTGGTTCCAGCGGATCAGGGCTTCGAAGCCCGTCATCTTCTCCTCTGCGAGGCTATAAAGCGGCTGGAAATGCAGCTCGAAGTGACCGTCACGAAGCGCAGTGCGTAGGTCTAATTCGGTCTGGCGGCGTAAACGCGCTTGCGCATCAAGCTCTGGTTCGAAAAAATGATAAGTCGACTTCCCTTCGCTTTTGGCGCGATAAAGAGCGAGATCGGCGTTTTTCATCAACGTTACACCGTCCGAACCATCTCCGGGCGCAATTGCTATACCAAGACTTGCAGAGCATTCAGCTTGTTGCCCATCGATCATCACGCTGCGCTCGAAGCATTCTTGCACTCGTTCGGCGACCGCAGCGGGGCTTCCCATTGCATTGTCGAGCATGATTTTGATCGCGAATTCGTCACCGCCAAGGCGTGCGACAAGCGCATCAGGTAATTTGTCCCTGAGATTGCCTGCCACTTCACGCAGTAGCGCATCTCCGCTTGGGTGGCCCAGCGTATCATTAACAACCTTGAAGTCATCAAGGTCGGCGTAGATCACCATCATCTTCTCGCCTTCGCCAAGCCGGCCCGCTTTCAGATTGAGCTGTTCAATGAAAAGCTTTCGGTTCGGCAAGCCCGTAAGGCCATCGTGCAGACCGACATGGATAATCTCGCGCTCACGTTCTTCGATTGCATTGACCATGTTGTTGAAGCTGGACGCTAGGCGCCCAATTTCATCGTTTGTCTCAATGTTGAGGCTGACCTCTTTCCCCTGGCTTAGCAGTCGGGTCGCTTCATCAAGTTTGTTGAGCGGGCCCGTTACGGTCCTGGCAACTCGCCAGCTCAAGCCGATCACCGCCGAAATCCCGCAAAGAGCGAGTAAGATCAGTAGGTAGTTCAGCTTGGAGTACTCAGCGAGCGATGCGGAAAGCGAGTGACGCAAGATAAGGCGAGGTTCTAGGCCGACTTCCATCACCGGAAGTTTCGACACCTGAAAAAGAAACCGTTCGGTCGTCCGGTGCTCGAAGACCTCTCCCTCGGTCGAAGTGGTCAGTCCATTCGGAAGATCGCCCGTCAACGCCACATCTGCATCAATCTCAATAGCTGCTAGATGGCGAAGTCGCTCCAGTTCAGATCTGTCGAGTGGCTGCGCGAGAATAAGCCAGCCGATGAGATCCGGCGCTTCGATCGGTGCCGCAGCTGCGAGTGCCAAGTCATCGCCCAAACGGATGATCCCGTGCTGAGCGCCGTCGTCAAGAGCGTACCAAATCGCGTCTGGTGAGGTTACATCGGCGCCGCCCTGAGCAAGAAGCGATCCATCGAGTTCAAGGACAAAAGCTGCGTCGGTGCGCGAACGGATTTTTAGACTTTCTAGCGCGCTGTTGATGGTCAGCTTATCGCGGGTCGCTACTGCCTCGCGAAAACCGAAGTCTCGCGCCAAAATGTCGGCTGATCCACGCATCTGGTTTGCCCGCAGCGCAATGATTTCGTCAAAGACGCGCCCGTTAGCTTCCATGTCGCGTGCCGCACTACTCTCACCGAAGCGGGACACGCCATTGCTGGCAATAATCACAACAAGCGCAAGGACTGCGGCAAATAGACCAGCATAGAGGACTGCAATACGTATTCTCAGCGAACCAAATCGCAGTGCGTCGATGGAAATTGGCCCCCCGGTCATCTGAGGCGAACCTTGACTTTGCGCGATTGCGAGCCGGTACGCAGAACGAGTGCCTGTGTCAGCTCATTGGCAGGCGCACGGAGGCGAGGGTGCCAAATCGTGAGTTGGCCGCCGCCGGTTGGCATCCCTGCTAGATCGACATAGCCATTGTGATCGGTCTTTGCTGCGAAGGGAGTGTCCGTGACGCGGATATATCCGCGCATGTCATCGTGTATATTGCAGCCAAGCTTTACGCTTCCGACAATCGGGAACTGCTGGCTTCGCGATTGGTCACGGCCATAGAGATCGATCTCAAATCGAGCCGTCTTGGAGAAACTATAAATTGAATGACGCACCCGATCGAGGTTCGGGAATGCCACGGTGCTTCCTTTGGCGACAATCAGTGTTCCGGGTGTAAATTGCTCGTTCTTCTGCGCCATAGCCATTCGCCAGGGGAAGCGGATTGTATCAGACTTCCGAGAAGGCACGTGCATCTCAACGACTGCATCGCGCACCGGCACACCGTTTTCGTCTGTCACTTGAACTCGCAAGCTTGAATCGGAAGCTGCTTGCGCGATCGCTGCGAAAAATATTCCTGTCGGGGCGAGGATTTGAACCAGTCTGCGCAAACTCATTGGCGCGCACTAGGAGGCAAGGATTAAGATTTCCTCGGCTCACACTTAACGCTCATTTAACCATGAGTTCCTAGTGAGCCAGTCATGCATAAAGCACTCATAATTGTGCCCCTTTCGATTGGGCTGTTTTCAAATCATCAGGCACGGGCACAAGGCCTCGAAATCTTTGAGGGCGATAAGCTTGTTTTGACCAACGGCGTCTCCACTATCGAAGGGACCAGCGGTGGCGGTATCGCAACATGGGCGACGATTGCGGGCCGTGAAACTGAAAATGGCATCGGCGTTTCGAGCCATGTTACGATTGTGGAGTTGCCGGATTATGGATGGCAAAGCCATGGCTTCGCCATCGGCGTTGCGAACCGGATCGAGCTTTCCTACGCGCGCCAAAACCTTGACACGCGCAATGTCGGAGAAGCTTTGGGCCTCGGCAAGGGCTACACACTCAATCAGGATGTTTACGGAGCCAAGCTCCGCCTATTCGGTGATCTTGTATATGGGGCTACGATGGTCCCGCAGGTGAGTGTGGGGGTCGAGCACAAGCGAAACTTGGATGGACCGGTGGCTTTTGCTGTGGGCGCTGGTGACGACGAGGGCACCGACTTCACCTTGAGTGCATCCAAACTGCTTCTGGAACACAGCGTCCTGGTCAGCACAACAGCGCGATTT
Organism: Altererythrobacter epoxidivorans; assembly: GCF_001281485.1. Classification (NCBI taxonomy): domain Bacteria; kingdom Pseudomonadati; phylum Pseudomonadota; class Alphaproteobacteria; order Sphingomonadales; family Erythrobacteraceae; genus Altererythrobacter; species Altererythrobacter epoxidivorans. The sequence goes on along the minus strand of NZ_CP012669.1, from coordinate 2,056,097 downwards.
ACTAATGCAAACCAGAACGGCTTGCTCGGATTCGGCAATGTGAATGGGAAAGGATACTCGCTCCAGTTCGAAGGCTCGGTTGCCTACCAATTGTCACGGCGGGCGGTCCTTGGAGCAGAATATCGAAGCAAGCCAGATAATCTCGGATTGGGTGAGGACGACTGGCTTGATCTGTTCGGCGCATATGCAGTGACTGATAATGTAACTGTAACGGCGGCTTACGCTGATCTCGGATCTGTCGCCACATTCGAAGACCAGCGCGGCGCGTTCCTTTCTGCGCAGTTGGCATTCTGAAGGGCCCTTTTATGATAGTAACCGCATTGGCCATCGTATTTATCCAGCAGGCGCCGGCCGAAGGGATTGATTGGGACAAAGAGTTTGGGGTCGAAGAACGAGTTCGTGATCCGATTACCGGCGAATTTCCTGTCGATCACTATGTCGAGGACAATGCTAATGCTGGAGCTGAACCGTTTCACAGCGCTCGGCTGGCAACTGAATTTGGCGGTCGCAAAGGAATTGCAAGGATCGCCGAACGGACAGTAGCGATCAGTGAGGCTGACCCTCGTATTTCCGAGATCTTTGTCGCGCATGACACGGTACGTCTCAAGCGGACCCTGTCAGAGCAGCTGTGCTACCTTCTAAACGCTGGATGCGATTATTCGGGTCGTGACATGAATGCTGCGCACGAAGGGATGGGTCTGACAATAGCAGATCTCAACGCCTTGGTTGAGAATCTACAACAGGCCATGAGAGAGGCTGATGTGCCCTTTGGCGCGCAGAATAAGCTTCTCTCCAAACTTGCGCCGATGTCGCGGGTCGTTGTGGAGCGCTGACCATTGCAGCGGCGCTGCGACAATTCATTATCTCGTCAAATGGATTGCTGGTGCCTAGCCTTTGGCACTGATCGCGCCAGTCAAGGATGCTCCTGAGTACGCAGGGTATCTGTTTGGGTGCACACTTTTCATAATCGTCATTATCATCCCGCGGCTGGATGCTTGTCCCGAACGTAGCGCTAGGTAAGGTAGCGCAATGACAAGAATGCCGATGCCCGACGCCGTGCGGCTGGTCGCCACCGACGAGGAGTGGGCCGAATTCCTTGTCTGGCGCGCGCAACCCAAGCCGACGATGCTAGATCGTTACGGCAGATACCCAGACGTTCCGCATGTTCTGGCCGACGAATTGTTCGCCCGCCTTATCGCGCGGTTGAACGAAGGCGGGCTTGTCGCTTTCGGTCTTTGGGGGGGAGGGTCCTCGTTCCAAGAGATCGAGCCCATGCATTGGGCGACAATGCACTACAACATTTGGTTCAATGAACTTGGCTTCGCTGAAGGTGGCCGGGTTGGCTTTGGTTCGGTCTGCGTCGAACAACGCACCTATCAAGTCACCCCTCCCGAGTTGCCGCAAGTGCGTTCTGCAGTGCGTGGAGTTGTGAACAACTGGCTCAAAATGAACACAGATTCCAAGATCACGAAACGGGACATGTTAGCTAAGGTGCGTGAAGAATTGCGCCCAGAATATCATGTGTCTGAAAACCTCTTCACCAGCATCTGGCAAACTGATTTTCCAAAGGAAAACAAATATAAAAACCGCCCTCCAAAGTGAGCGCACTTTAAGGCTGGAGCCTATTTAAAGCCTTGAACCACTTCCTTGCCTCTTAATTTGCGTTCGCTTGCGCAAATCACTCTCGCCTCAATCCAGGGCGAGGTAACCAAGTGGCAGACACGCAGGCCTTTCTAACTACCAAAGAGCTGGCGCACCGTTGGCGCATCAGTCCGCGCACTCTTGAGGGATGGCGCGATAAGGGCATCGGGCCCCGCTACAATAAGATTGGCAACCGGGTGCGCTATCCTATCGGCGCAATCGAGCGTGCCGAACGCGATTGGTCCACGACCGAACAAATCAACTCCTGAACGAATTCGCAATGCGGTCCTTGCGGGCCGCGACGGCGCATTCGTTTGGTTCGATACGTTTGGGGGTGCGCCCAATCCAATTCCGCTACCAAATGGGGTGAGATCAGAGCGGAAACCCGAGTCCGAAAGGCAGAGCGGGGATCTCCAGAATGGCACATCGTTCTGTAAAGCAGCTGCTAAGCGGGAGGGCCGGTGCCGGCACCTTCTGCGCCTGAATGCGATGGCTGGCTCCGGGGAGCATTTCGTACGCAAACAGGGAGGACCAACCCGGCCATTTGGCGGGGGTTGGTCGTCCTATGCCCTCCGCCCCTGGCTTCACCAAGGATCATTTCGCTGGGTTAGGGGCACGATGGCTAAGGGAAGGCCAGCACCGCGGGAGCAATCAAAACAGCGAAGCGGTGCGGGCCTTCCTAAGTCCCAAGCAATCAATAAAGAGACACCCAGGTTCCGCGCATGCTCATGCATGCGCGCTCGTTCAGCACTCTGAGCACTCCCGCCGGGGGGGGGGAGTCAAAACCTTGGATCCTTTCGGAAGGACACCGGCGGGGGGCAAAAAAACTTGCGTGGTCGAAACTTCTAGGGGGGGTCTCGATACCGTCGGGCGCGTTTCGATACCGATAGCTTCTTAGGGACCCGCTAATTCGTTTCATGCTAGCTGCAGCGCTAATCGGCGGGCCCATGCTCTAGTCGATGAACAGGTCTGTGAACCGCACTTGAGCAGCAACGAAAAAATCGGATCAAAGTCTCGAGGGCTTCTGGGTTGGTCATCGACCGAGCCTTCTGGCATAAACACGGTCCATCCCCGGCGTGCTCACTCGCGTCTATCCCGTAAGCAATCTCTGACATCCGAGCGCCTAGGCGGAAAAGCGTCAGTGTGGCGCAAACTTACAGTCGGTGAGCAAGATTCACTTGTTGCGAACAGAGGGTTTGGGATTGGGCTGCCTCCTCCAAATGCGACAGCGGCCAATACTCGGCATTCCACAGACAAATTTTCAGCCAACCTTAACTCAGTTCCTTTAGGAAAAGGGGCTAGCAACCGAGACCCTTTTGCATGCGCCTCCGTCGTAGAATAAATCCCTGGTTCCGCCGCGCGCTGCTTGCGTTGGCGCTCATCCTGATCCCTCTGTCTTTATTAGGCGTCCACGTCCTGATTCAGAGAGAGTTTGCTGAGGTGCGGAACCTCCGCACTACTGCCGAGCAAACGGTGGCAAATCGCGACGAGCTCGCCCAGTTGTTGGCGTTGCACCTTGATGTCGAAACCGGCGTGCGCGGATATGTGCTTACTGGCGACAAGAATTTCCTACGCCCATACCTTGCGGCAATTCCGCAGCGCGATGCCCATTTCGCGCGCCTCTCTAAAGATATCGATTCTGACCGGCAGACAAAGCTGAATGAGCTAATGCGGCTGTCAGACGAGAAGCTCGCTCATGCAGCGCTGAACGTTAGCGACATGCTTGCAGGCGACGCGGAAAGTGCCCGTCGGCGAATTGCCGAAGGTCATGGCCGCGATGTCATGGATGCGATCCGATCAGCAATCGCCGAAATGGACTCCGAGGAAAGTGAGCGACTCTCAACACTGACTAAGGCTGGCAGCGGTTCTCGCGACGAAGTCGAACGATCTGTCACTTTTCTCGTCGCCGCTCTGGCTGTGCTACTGATCTTCGTCGCAATTATTGTAAGCTCATCATTCAGGCAACGTCACCACGCCTTGGAGCGGGTTGAGCTGCTCGCAGAGCGCCAAAAGGCGATGTTTGACGGGGCGGTGGACGGGATGCTCTGGCTCGATCAGGCGGGTAACATTCTACGAATGAACCCAAGCATTATCCGAATGTTTGGCTTCTCCGAAAACGAACTGATCGGACAGCACAATTTGGTGCTTATGCAGCACGAGCATACGCTCGAAGAATCGCGCGCGTGGCTGGCAAGTGTTGGCGAAGCCGGGGCCGATGGCGCGGGAAAAAGGCAGGAATTTATTGGTCAGCGAGCTGATGGGTCCACCTTCGAGACCGAGGTTGCGATCAGTCGTGTGGAGGGAGAGGACGATGGGGCGTATAGCTACATTGCTTCGATCCGCGACATCTCACACCGCAAACGCGCCGAGCGAATGAAAACAGAGTTCGTTTCTACCGTAAGCCACGAATTGCGCACTCCGCTCACGTCAATCGCAGGTTCCCTGGGGCTGGTCATGGGCGGGGCTGCAGGTCAATTGGAGGAGAAACCTCGACGCCTGATAAGCATTGCGCATGCCAATTGCGAAAGGCTTATACGCCTCATCAACGATATTCTCGACATTGAGAAAATCGAGTCCGGCAAGATGGAATTCGATTACCGACGCGTACAGATTGGGGCCTTGGTGAACCGCATAAGCGAAGCGATGACCGGCTTCGCGGAGAAGCACGAAGTGTCGCTGGCGGTTAACCTGCCACCTTGGCCTCAGTTTATCATGGGCGATCCGGACAGATTGGATCAATTGCTCACCAATCTCATTTCCAACGCCATCAAGCATTCACCTTCTGGTGAAACAGTTGAAATTGTTGGCCTCCAGCATGGCAAATCTGCACGCATCGAAGTCCGTGATCGCGGGGCAGGGATCCCCTTGGCTTTCCGCGACCGGATCTTTGGCAAGTTCGCGATGGCCGACGCATCTGACAGCCGCACAAAAGGTGGGACAGGCCTTGGCCTTTCGATCGCCCGTGAAATTGCTGGGCGGCACGGCGGAGAAATAGGCTTCGTTGATCGGGCGGGCGGCGGCACGATATTCTGTGTGGACCTTCCCCTTGCCGGAGAGCAACCTCTCGAAATATCGCCAACAGATAAGGGGCTGCCACTTGTTCTGCATCTGGATGACGACGTGGATTGCCTGACTGTGGTTGCAGGTGCCTTTGCAAACCGCGCCCGCGTGCAGTCTGTTGCGTCGCTTTCCGAAGCGCTTGACGCCTTTGCGTTCAAGAATTTTGCCGCGCTGGTCATCGACATCGGGCTGGACGGGGCGAATGGACTGACACTTGTCGAGGAGGTGCGTAAGACCGATCCCAACCTGCCAATTATTCTATTTACGGCGATGGACGAAAGCCTCAGCCGTCATGGCGCTGATCGATTGCTCATAAAAAGTCGCGTATCAGTTGATAGCCTTGTCGAAACTACAATGGACCTTGTTGCCCAGCGCACCAGAAAGGCGGCTTAATGAAGGTGCTCTATGTTGATGACGAGCCGGATATCCGCGAGATTGCCGAAATGGCACTCAGCTTGGATCCGGACTTCGCAGTCCGCACGGCTTCGTCAGCCGCAGATGCACTCTCCATTTTGAAAGAATGGGCGCCAGACGTCGCGTTGCTCGATGTCATGATGCCCGGAATGGATGGACCGACTCTGGAAGCGGAATTACGTCGATCAGAACGCTATGCTTCCCTACCCGTGATTTTCGTCACAGCGCGCGCTCAGCGCAGCGAATTGCAGAGCTTCTCGACGAACGGTGCAGTCGGCGTGATCGCCAAGCCCTTCAATCCGATGACGCTGGCACAGAGTGTGCGCGAGATTCTGCGTTGAGCGACGCTATGAAGGCCAAGATGCATGAACTGGCGGCGCGATTTGCCGCCCAGGTCGGCAATTATCGCGCTGTGCTGGAGCAGGCGATGAATGCTAATGACCTAGGCGAGGTGCAAGCTCTGGCGCATAAATTGGCCGGTATTGCTCCGATGTTCGGCTACGAAAACGTAGGCAATGCTGCGCTGGATCTAGAGGACGCGGTTTCAGCTGGCGAGAACCATTCCGCAGCAGCGCAGCAGCTGGATTTTCTTCTCGCTTCGATCGAGGCCTAGCTAGCGGAAAAGCCCTTACGGGTCATTGTTCCCCAGCCCTGTTGCCTGCGTATGAATTGCCACCACCCCTGCATTCGCCAGAGGTTGGAAATCTGCCGGTATCCGAAGTTTTCTACCACAGCGATACCAGCCAGAACCGCCAGTTCACGCGCCTTGGGGAAACGCCGCAGTTGCAATTCTTCCAATACGAGGGTCGCCATGGAAAGAAAGATCCCGAGTGTGAATGTGACCGCTAGAAATGCGAGAAGCCAGGGAAAGGCAAGCAGTCCCAGCGCCCAAAGGAGGGGGACGAGAACATACCCCATGACTTCGAGCAATGGACCCAGCACATCCACCAGCAGGATCTGTCCAAAGCCGATCATACCGATCCGGCCATAGCGAGGGTTGAAAAGCATGTCCTTGTGCTTGACGAAACATTCCAGCGCACCGCGCTGCCACCGAGCACGCTGACGCCCCAGAACACTCAGCGAATCCGGGCACTCAGTCCAGCACACTGGCTCGGCTATGAACTCAATGCGATAATCGCGTTTTTGCTCTCGCATCAGGCGATGAAGCTTGAGCACGAGTTCCATATCTTCACCCACGGTCCCATGGCTGTAGCCCCCTACGGCAACTACATGGCGGCGGCGGAATAGACCAAAGGCCCCCGAGATCACGGTCAGGGCCTGCATCTTTCCGAGCCCAACCCGGGCCATGAGGAAAGCGCGCAAATATTCAACGATCTGCACCAACGCCAGAAAGTTACGCGGTAGTTTGATATCGGTGATACGTCCGGAATCCACCTTGCAGCCATTTGCGATCCGGATCGTACCGCCGGCCGCGATGGTCAAATGAGGATTGTCCACAAAGGGTCGTACGACGCGCAGCAAGGCATCCGGCTCGAGGAGGGAATCGGCGTCAATGGCGCAGAAAAGCTCGGTCCGGCTGCAATTGATCCCAGCGTTGAGAGCATCAGCCTTGCCACCATTAATCTTGTCGACAACCAGAAGCCGCGGCAGCCTGGGTGATGCATAGAAGCCGCGGATCTCGGCGTGGTCGACACTTCGATCGACGTATCGATCGACCTGCTCCAAATTAAATTCGGCGATGAGCCGTGCCAGCGTACCATCGTTCGAGCCATCATTGATCACGATGACCTCAAAATCAGGATATTGCAGTGCGAGCAGACTGCGCGTGCTTTCGACGATCGTTAGTTCTTCGTTGAACGCCGGTGCCAGAACAGAAATCGCCGGAGCTTGCTCAGAATAGCGACGCCATAATGTGGCGCTGCGGGGCACTGGAGGACGAGAACCAAGCGCTGCTGCCGCATAGAGCAACAAGACGAAGTTGAATGCGGTCTGCAAAATACCTGTGACAATGACCACCGCAGCAATGGCTTCCGCCGAGGCAACCATCCATGCAGATGGATCATATATGGAGATGCCGTTCATGTTGCGCGGCCTTCAACAAGCATCTTGGTTGCGACGGTACGCACTACCGGATCTTCACTGCTACTTGCTTCGCGCAAGATCGCTATGCCTCGCGGGCCGAGCTTGAGCAAAGCCATGCTTGCACGATAACGTACAAAATAAACTGGATCGCGGAGCAGTTCACCAAGATGTCTGACCGCTTGCGATAGACCTGCGTTGCCTGCAGCTTCTGCGGCCGAAGCGCGCACCGTCCATTCCACGCTCGAAAGACCATCAATTATTGCCTCTGCGCCAGCAGGATGGCCGGTGCGCCCAAGCGCGCGATAAACGCGCGGCTGCAATTCTGGCTCGCCAGCGGATTCACGTGCCATGTATGCCAGCAAAGGGGCATATTCGCCGCCCAAGTTTGCCAGTGCATCCATCGCAGCAACCTTGGTTTCGTAAGGCAAGCTTCTCTCGAACAGTAGCGCTGCTACAGCCTCGGAGTTCTTTCCCGCTAAATCGGCCATTAGCGAGACAAGTAAGAGCGAACTTTCCTGCTGTCCCACCCCCAGCTTTTCTATGAGGGCCAATGGCTCTGGTGCTGCTCCCTTTTGCGCAAGCGCCATTGCTACACCGAGGCGGACGTCGCGATTGCGGTCATCAAGCGCTTTACATGCCAGCTCGCTGCAATTGTCGAACAGCGTTATGGCTTCAGCAGCAGACAGGCGCTTTTGAGCCGACCAGGAACGCATGCGGCGCAAGAGCAAGTCCGGGATGCCAAGCGCGGTTGCGCGAATGATCAGGATATCTCGTTCCGATCCGCGGGTCATTTCGGCAAGCTCGATTGTGAGATTGGCCGCAACAGCGAGTTCACCGCCTGAAACCTTCTCCAGATGTTGCGGATCGCCGGACAGCAGGACTGGCAATAGCTTCTGGCGCGCGAGGTCGTGCCTGCCTGTGAAACGTGCAGCGATGATCCGCGCGCTTATCAGGATAAACAAGGCGAGCACGCCCAGAAGACAAAGCACGAGGGACACTTCCCATAAGGCGCGGAGGGTCGTCACAGGCTGAACTTGATCCCCATCCGTCCTTCAGTGCGATCAGATCCTGTCTCACGCCATTCATGTGCGAGGCTGCCGATAAGCGAGATATCCTGTGTCACCGGAATCTCCCCGCCTCCGAACAGACTTGTCGTATCGCGCACCTCGCCCAAGTCCGTTTCCGGACCAGATGCTATTCCAAAGAAAAGCCTTTCACGTTCTCGTGGAAGATAGTCGGCCCATAGAGAAGCGCCGAACAGGAGATCGTCGCTGTCTGCAGCCACTGCGTTTGCCGTGGCCGAAATGGCAAAGCGGCCTCCGCCCAAATATTGTGTGATCCCTGGACGTAGGCTCCAGACGTCTTGTGCAGGAAATCGCTGCCAAGCGCCGTCGAGAGACAACACTGTGCTCGGGCCTAGCCGTGTATCAATTCCGGCGGTGAGGCCAATTTCAGGGCGAAAATCGGCGGAAGGTGTTATCGAGCCACCTACGCGGAGCCACACATTTTCGCCCGCTCGGTGAGTAAGAAGTGCTCCCAGCTCGACATCCTCGACGCTGAAACGCTCATACCAATGGGCGCGGATGTCGAGCATGTCGCGCTCGCCGGTAGGGACCGCGAGAACGGCACCAGCTTCCTTCCAGTCGCTCTGGCCGCCCTCGAGCTCGCTCATTGCCCCTTCGAGGAGAATGAAGCCCGACCGTGTAGCCGAACCACGTGCTCGTCGCTCTGCGACAAGGCTCCGACCCTTCGTTGCATCTTCGTATTCGGGTGCAGTGACCAGCACTCTGGAAAAAGCGCTTTCCGCTTCGTCGAACCGACCGAGCGCCAACAGCGCGTAGCCGTATTGCACGCGGGCATCGACATCCTCTGGATGCTCTTCAAGCCAGGGTTCGAGCAGATCTACTGACAGGGCAGCGTCGCCAGAGAGCCTTGCCGCAACTGCGCGGTCATAGGTGCTGCCTTGAGCCACCGCAGGCAATGCTGCCGTCAAGCAATGCGCTGCGAGAAGTATTGCCGCCAGGCGCATCACTTGCGTCTCAACAAGCGAGCAAGCCGCGCAAGCAGTTCCTCTGGCATAAAGGGTTTAACCAGATAATCGTTCGCCCCAAGTTCTAAGGCACCGACAATATCTGCCTCACCACGCCGCGCTGTAAGCATGATCACTGGCGTTTCTGCGTGTATGGTTGATGCGCGCATCTGGCGCAGAACTTCGAAGCCGTCATATACCGGCATCATTGCGTCAAGAACCACCGCATCCGGAGCAGAGTCTGCAAGGCGAGCGAGCGCTTCGCGACCATCAGAAGCAGAAATAGCTCTATAGTCCCGCTCCTGCAGGCGGAACTCGAGCAATTCCCGCATCAGCGGTTCATCATCTGCGACAAGAATTGTGAACATTGCGACCTGGCGACCTGACCCACGAAACTACGGGTATTGTACTCGGCTCTTGGTTAAAATCGGATTAATTCCTAAACACTTCGGCACAGATTTTTCTTGGGGTGGCAAACCAATATGGGCACCCGATCGGCAGTGCTCGATTCTTCCAATTAACTCTAGGGAAGCCAGCGGTATCGAAAATCAGCCCTCGATGATCGCCGTAAGCGCCCTCGCGACTTGGTTGAGAGTGTCCGGATGCGTCCACATGGGATGCTGACGAGACTGGTCTGCTAACTCGGTCTCGCGTCCCGCCAGGATTCCGCCAAGCGCGCCCCCCATAAACACCAGTCGCTGATTGAGGATGCTCGGTGAGATGTCTTTCTTCAATAAGCGAACTTCATCAAGGCAGCGCTGGTAGCCCGAGTTCCATTGCCCTGCGAGCGCATCCATGAATAGCGCGCGATTGGACGATTGCAGGCCGACGACAAAGCGATTGTAGCATTCGCCCCATTCGGGCGGATCGGGATCGATCGAAGTGTCGACGAGGATCTGCATAATCTCAAGAACCGACTTCGGCCCGCCTGCTTCCGACGCTGCGTCCAGCGCAGCATTGCGCCGCGCATCGATCGCGCGCGCACCATCGACAATCAGCACTCTGATCAGCGCTTCCTTCGATCCGAAATGATAAGTCAGCGCGGCGTGGTTCTTCTGCCCCGCCGCCTCCGCGATCTGGCGTACGGTCACTCCGTCGACACCGCGCTCTGCAAACAGCTTGAGCGCCACAGCCTTGATGTGAGCCGGTGCTCCCGATTGAACAGTCGACTGATCCCGCGCCATCAGCAGCATCTGCCATTGACAACACGATTGGTCAAATGCAGTTATCCAGTTGGATAAAAGGGGGGTAGAGGGTGATCGAAGGCGTCGACCTTTCCGCACTGGTGGACTGGATGGATGCGCACGGCGTTGGCGCCGGGCTGATCTCCGACCCAGTGCTACTGGCCGGTGGCACACAGAACATCCTCGTGCGTTTCCGTCGCGGATCATCAACTTACGTCCTGCGGCGGCCACCAAAGGTCCCGCGCGCCAATTCCAACGAGACCATGCGCCGCGAAGCCCGCGTGCTTGCCGCGTTGGAGGGTTCGAGCGTTCCGCATCCACGGCTCATCGCGGCATGCGGCGATGAGGAGGCCCTCGGCGTCGCCTTTTACCTCATGGAAGCCATCGACGGGTTCAATCCGACACAGGGGCTCCCTCCGCTGCACACCGGCGACGCTGCTGCACGTCACCGGATCGGGCTATCGATGGTCGAGGCCATCGCGGCATTGGGGGAGGTCGACTATCGCGCCGTCGGCCTCGAAGGTTTCGGCAAGACCGACAATTACCTCGAGCGGCAGGTCGGGCGCTGGAAGGCGCAGCTGGCGAGCTATGAGGATTTTACCGAATGGACAGGCCCGCAGTCGATCCCAGGCGTCGGTGCAGTTGCAGACTGGCTCGACGCGAAACGGCCGACCGAGTTCAGGCCCGGAATTATTCATGGCGACTTCCATCTTGCGAATGTGCTGGTCCGTCCGGATTCGGGCGATATCGCCGCGCTCGTCGACTGGGAGCTCTGTACGATCGGTGATCCCCTGCTCGATCTCGGCTGGCTGCTTGCGACATGGCCCGAAAGCGACGTCCCACGCGCGACCGACGTCGCAATCACGCCGTGGGACGGCTTTGCTACTCCCGAGGAGCTGGTCGATCACTATGCGCTAGTGAGTGGCCGCGATCTGGCTGCGATCGACTGGTACGTCGTCCTTGCCTGCTACAAGCTCGGGATCATCCTCGAAGGCACCCATGCCCGCGCCTGCGCCGGCAAAGCCCACAAGGAAACGGGAGACCGCCTCCACGCGCACACACTCGACCTGTTCGACCACGCATTGCGCCGGATTGCAGCGAAGGAGTAGGAATGAATTCGGATACAGATTTCTCGGGAAAAAAGGTTCTCGTCGTCGGCGGATCGAGCGGTATCGGAAACGGTATTGCGCATGGGTTTCGCTCGCGAGGCGCGAGCGTCCACGTCTGGGGCACCCGCGAGACAGCAGCGGATTATAATCCGGCCGACGGCTCCGACCTCGAAGGGCTGGGTTACAGCTGCGTCAATGTCGGCGATCCTGATGCGATCGAGGCGGCCGATTTGCCCTTTGATGGTCTCGACGTGCTTGTACTTTGCCAAGGCACCGTCGTCTACCGGCGCGGCGAGTTCGAACGAGAGGGCTGGGACCATGTCATGGCAGTCAATCTCGACAGCCTCATGCATTGCGCTCGCAAGTTCCGGGACCAGCTTTCGCAGGCTCGTGGATCGATCATCGTGGTCAGTTCGATCAGCGGATTGAAGGCCAATATCGGTAATCCGGCCTACGCCGCGTCCAAGGCCGGAGCGATCAGCCTGACCAAAACCCTGGGGCAAGCCTATGCGCGCGACGGAATCCGGGTGAACGGACTGGCGCCGGGTCTGGTCGATACCAAACTGACCAAGGTCACGACCGAGAATCCTGAGCGCCTTCAGGGCGCGATTGCATCGATCCCCCAGCAGCGTGTGGGCACGCCTGAAGACATGGCGGGTGCAGCCATCTTCCTCGCATCGCCCCTCGCTTCCTACGTCACCGGCCACACCCTCGTGGTCGATGGCGGTCTCTCGCTTTAAGGAAAGGTCTCACATGATTTTCGAATATACCGACAAGGTCGCCGATCTCTTGGCGCGGGTCGAAGCCTTCATGGACGAACACGTCTATCCGAACGAGCAGACCTATTACGATTTCGTCCATGATCCCGCCAACCAGTGGCAGGAATGGCCCGGCATGGAAGCGCTCAAGGACAAAGCGCGAGCAGAAGGCCTGTGGAACCTGTTCCTCCCGCACGATTACGGCGAGTTCTCCCCTGGCCTCACCAACCTCGAATATGCTCCCCTCGCAGAAGCGATGGGCCGCGTGCCCTTCGCCAGCCAAGTCTTCAACTGCTCCGCGCCGGATACCGGCAACATGGAGGTTCTCGCCAAATACGGCTCGCCCGAACAGCAGGATCGCTGGTTGCGGCCACTGCTCGATGGCACAATCCGCTCGGCCTATGTCATGACCGAGCCGCAGGTAGCCTCGTCTGATGCGACCAATCTCGAGCTGTCGATCACGCCCGACGGGGACGACTACGTTCTCAACGGCCGGAAGTGGTGGATTTCCAACGCGATGCATCCCCGCTGCAAGATCTGGATCGTCATGGGCAAGACCGACTTCAACGCCCCACGCCATGCCCAGCACTCGCAGATCCTGGTCGAGCCGGACACGCCCGGCATTACCATCGTCCGGCACCTGACGGTATTCGGCTCGCACAACTCGCCGGGCGGCGAATGCGAACTGCGGTTCGAGAACGTACGCGTGCCTAAGGAGAACATGATCCTTGGCCCCGGCCGCGGGTTCGAGATTGCCCAAGGCCGGCTTGGGCCGGGCCGCATCCACCACTGCATGCGTTCGATCGGTCAAGCCCAGCGCGCGCTGGAAATCATGGCCCGCCGTGCAGACAGCCGCGTCGCATTCGGCAAGAAGCTGGCCGACCAGTCCTCGATCAGGCAGGACGTTGCGAAGAGCTTCTGCGAAGTCGAGATGGCACGCCTACTGACGCTCAAGGCGGCCGATGCGATGGATCGCCATGGTAACAAGGTTGCGAAGGACCTGATTGCAGCCATCAAGGTCGTTGCTCCGCAAATGGCGCAGACCGTTTGCGATCGTGCGATCCAGGTGCATGGCGGCATGGGCGTTTCGGGTGACACGCCGATTGCGAGCTTCTTTACGCTCAACCGCTTTGTACGCATCGCTGACGGTCCGGACGAAGTTCACATGAGCCAGCTCGGCAAGCAGAAGATCGCCGAATACGTGTCGGCAAACCAGCGCTGAGACTGAAAGGGGAAAACCGATGAAGGCACTGCGGTATTATGGCGCCGAGGACATTCGCTATGAAAGCATGGATGATCCGACTCCGCAGTCAGACCGGGACGCGATCGTAAAGGTCGACGCCTGCGCCATCTGCGGCAGTGACCTCCACATCTATCACGGGCACGGATTCTCGAAGGATGTCGGCTTCTGCGTCGGCCACGAAGCCGTGGGCGAAGTAGTTGAAACCGGCAAAGGCGTGTCGAGCCTGAAGGTCGGTGATAAGGTCATGATCCCTGCCGCAGTCGGCTGCGGATCCTGCCGCTCCTGCCTCGCAGGCGTGGTCAACCTATGCGAATACGGCCTGGGTTCCTGTTATGGTCTGTCGGCGGACCTGCAGGGATCGCAAGCCGAGGCAGTGCGCGTGCCCGCGGCGGACTTCAACGCGGTACCGATTCCGGAAGGAGTCTCGAGCGAGCAGGCGCTCTTGATGACCGATGCGCTCGCAACAGCATGGTTCGGCGTCCGCAACGGAGATGTCGGTCCTGGAAGTAGTGTTGCGATCATCGGGCTTGGGCCGATCGGCCTGATGGCAGTCGAAAGCGCCTTCGTCATGGGTGCGCATGTTGTTTACGCGATCGACCCGGTGCCAGAGCGGCGCGCGCTTGCTGAAGCGGCCGGAGCCATCGCGCTCCATCCAGCCGATGCGATCGAAATCGTGAAAGAGCAGACGAAGGGCCGAAGGCTCGACAGCGCAATCGAGGTAGTGGGGCGCGACGAAACGGTCGATTTGGCGCTACGCCTAGTCAGGCCGCGCGGGACGGTATCAGTGATCGGCGTACAACAGTCTCGTCGTTATGCCTTCCCTCTCGAACGGTTCTTCGCCGCGGGTCTGACCTTCCGTGCAGGCACTTGCTCGGTTCCGGAGGAACTGCCGACGCTGTTCCCGTTGGTTCAATCGGGCCGCCTGAAACCCGAGAAGTATATTAGTCACCGTCTACCGCTCAGCGAGGGAGTAGACGCCTATCGCCTCTTCGACTCTCGCGATCACGGCGCACTCAAGATGGTTTTGACGCCGGACTGACAAGATTGGAATAAGCGAACTTTCCCGACAGCAACGATCGCCTTATCTCGACGTTCAACGTGCTCGATCCTGCATTGCCAGGTCGCTTTAAGCTCGGGTGAAGAAACCCACTTTCAAACTTAAATTGCTTAGTGGAACAGCTGGAATTGGGCCGAAAGCAGAATGGCTGCTTTTGCCCGTTCGATTGTCGAAGCGGATCTTCGGTTTACGACCTAAGAGCGAAAGTTCGATCTTTTTGCACAAACTTCGGGTTATGTGCGAACGCTCGAATGATCGGTCAGCCTTAATCGGCCAGGGGGTTCTCAAATTTGAAGACTGAAGAAATCAGCTTCATTGACGAAGTTAGGATTGATCGCCGCAGCCTGCTGGCATCGAGAGATGACAAGACGTTGTCGATTGAACCAAAGGTCATGGACTTTATCTGGGTCCTCGGGCTCCAGCCACAGATAACCTGGACGCGCGATGAGTTGATCGACAAAATATGGGGAGCCGAGGGAGGAAGCGATGAGTCTTTGACACGGCTCGCTAGCCAAGCGCGCAAGTGCTTTCGTAGTCTCGGTATCAAGAGACCTCTGATCAAGACCGTCTATCGCATCGGTTACCGTCTCGACGCGAGGATAGCAGAGGAGCTTTCAGACGAGCGAAATGCGAGTCTAAAGTCAGGCACGGCTCGCGAATTGTATCGGCCGAATTGGAAGATCGCGGTTCTCAATTTCGAAAGCGACTTGGATGCTCCAGCCGAGAGATACCTAGTAGAGGGCTGGTCCCGGGACCTGACACGGCTACTTTCCTGCGTGCCGCAGTTCTTTGTCGCTCCTTACAGTTCTTCGTCCCTATTCAACCTGGCCGTTAATACGGCAGCAGAGATTTCTGATGGGCTCGATGTCGAGTTTATCATAGCAGGGACCATTCGACGGTTTGGCCAAAATGTGCGGCTGCGGGTTGACCTTATCGACGGCAAGAATGGAATGCTTGTCTGGAGCGAACGCTACGACGCAGATCTAGACGATTTCTTCGAGGTGCAGGCAGAATGCACGATCGCTGTATCGACTGCGATCTCAACTGGCCTGAAGTTGGAGGCGCCTCCGTTCAAGATTTCCAGTCGGCCCTTCAACGATGAAGTCTACCAACTGCTCCAGCAGGCCGAAAAACTGCGCATGCGTTATTCAAGGACGGCCGCGGTAAAGATCACGAGACTGCTTCGCGATGCAGTCAATATAGAACCAGAAAATGCGATTGCCTTGGGCCAACTTGCGGTCCAGCTCAGCCAAAATCTGGTGAGCCAATGGAGCGCAGATCGGGATGAGACCGCACAAGAGGCGAGTAGGTTGATCCAAACCGCAATGCGCCTAGATCCGCAGAACCCGGACGTCTTGTCTTCTGCGGGGATCGTTTCAGCAATGCTCCACAGGCCTGCAGACGCCATCAAATTTCTTTCCATGGCATGCTCAATCAATCCTAACGATCCGCATGCCTCGGCTGTACTGGGTTGGCAGATTTGCCTACTTCATAATGAGCCCGAGGGTCTGGAGCTGATCGAAAAAGCCGAGCGCATGGCGCCCCATCATCCGCGTTTTGGGTTGTGGGCCACATATCGCGGTACCGCCTGCCTGTTCATGCTCGATTACGCGCAGGCAGTTCCTATTTGCCGTGAAGCCATGCTCCGCACGCCTAACTATTATCAACCGTTGCTGACTTCCGCCTGGGCGGAACTGGGGGCCGGCAACAGGGACGCTGCGCTTGAACTCATCCAGGAAGTCGCGAGGTCGGATTCTCCTGGCGTAGTCTCGAACTTCGTTTCCGAAATGAAGCAATGGTCTGCCAATTCTCCAAATCGGAGACATTGTCACGATGTCCTGAATGGGCTTCTCGAACTCTCGGCTTAGGCCATTGGAAAAACCGCTTAGTTTCTCGCGGTCATGCTCTCTCCACCGACAAGAACCCGAATTTCCATTCCATCATATTTCCATCAGGACTGACGCCGCGAAAAAATCCTAGCCTTCCGGCAGATGTCGTTCGCGGCCACGCATGCATCCCATGTTGTGATCTCGGAGGGCCAAACTAGTCCGCTGGGGGGATATTATGAACACTATTTCGAGTCTCGTTAAGGGAAACCTCCTAACATCGACAACGTTGCAACCTGCGGAGCCACGCACCTTGATCGCACGCTCCTTGGCGCTTCCGCTTGCTATCGCTTTCGGCAGTCTGCTGGGCACCAGCGCCAACGCGCAGCAGACGGTCGCGCTGGGCGATGCAACCATTTCGACCTGCTCGTTCGGGCAGACAAGCGCGCCAGATAAGGCCTGTTACACAGAGGTACGCACTTTCGAGATTGCGCCAAATGACAGTGCCGCAATCTCTAGCCTGCTTGCCGAAAGAGGTTGGCGGCTGGCTACACCGGAAGAAGTTGCCGCGGCGTGGGAAAACCTGGGTCTCGATACGACGTCATTTTACAAGATGTCGGACGGCCGTTTCGCTGTGCCGTCTCAAAACGGCATTGGGGCCGTATTTCAAAGAGGTGTAAACTTCCGCGATCCTGGCGTGGCGACGTTCGCGAAAGGCATTTTCTATGTCGACGCGCGGGCTCCGATCCAACCGTCGGTTGTCACTGCGGAAGCAACCATCACCCCGGATGCGCCAACAGCGAAGCTGGATGCTCAAAACACAACCCAACAGAGCAATGGCTGCCCCGCAGGCCAAAACGTGGTGGAAATGAATGGCCAACTGGTTTGCTCCACACCAATCACGCTTTCCGGCCCCGCCAATGATTCCGCTCCAATCGCAATCTCGCAAGATGGTCCGATACCGCAGCAATTCTTTACCGATCAAGCGGCGGATCGTTGCGCTGATCCAGGAAATTTCATGCTGGATGGATGGAACACAAATGAACGCCCAGTGCTAGAGGAAGCTGCGCGTACACTTTTTCCAAGGCTTGGATGGGCGGACTCATCGACCTCAATGACCAGATTGATCAGTGCGCTGCAATCCGATCCGGACGTTCGCTGGCAGTTTGCGCCATTTATGATTGATGCTGCGTGGAAAGCCCTTACCGTCCCCAACCCGACTGGTGCCCAGAGGGGCTTCAAGAGCCGTTTCGAAACCTGGGCGGGGTGCGACAAGAACCTGACGGCCCGGCGCAATGTAGGTCGCTGGAATCAGGCAATGGGCCGCTCGATCGACGCGTCTATCAACGGCGTCAGTGTTGAATGGATTGATCCAAACCCTAGTTATCGCCCGGCCACGCTGGGCGTCCTGAACGACACAGGGCCAAGTATCGGATCAACAGGCTATGACGTCACGAACGATGGAAACCCGATGTACATCGGCGCCAAAGGCCGTGCAGCATTGCAGGCCTTACTCAAGCCTATCTCCTTGCAGACATTGCCAGACCTTGACGACATGGAGGGGCTTCGCCTGCTCCATGCCAGTAGCCCAACGTTCAGCTTTGCGGGAGAGGCCGCATTCGGAGTAACCGCGCTTTCTGGTCTAATCAGTTCGATGGGCATCAACAATAAAGCCTTCGATTTTGTGCTGGGAGGCAAGAGTAGAATCCTGACCCAACAAGCAAAACTCGCGGGGAAACGAGGCGGTGACTTAGGGAAACAATGGACCCAAACCTATGTAGATGACGCATTATCAAAAGGGAAATCACTTACCCAGGCTAAGGCGGAAGCAGCCATAGAATGGGCGAAGAAAGGCGTCGATGATGTAGGCAAGGCCGCTGCAAAGAAGACGGGTTCGTCGCTCGCAGATGACGCGTTGCGCGGTACGGTGCAGAACCTTAGTGACGACGCGTTACGCCAAGTGGCAACGCGCTGGGGCAGCGAATCTGGCAAAAGGCTGCTCCAGTTGACCGGGAGGCAGATTACCCCGAGGTTTCTGGCGTCAGCCGCTGGTCCGGTATTGTCAGGCGTCTCGCTGTTCGCATCAGTATTTGGCGAAAAGCTAGCTGATTTCGTAAAGACGGCGGACTATGAAGCTGCACTTCTGCGCGACATAAAGACATATGAGCCACTGAATGTAGCTGAATTGCTGGGCCCAAATCCTGATGAAGCCCGGCAGGTTGCTGTGGCATCACTGATGATGAAGATGCTTGTGGCTGAACCGGCTGACCGGAACAAATTGACATTGGCAGTGCCGGGTCTTGTTTGCGCCATGGGCTATTATGACGCTGGCGACGCATGTATCAGAGATGTCGAATTCTACGCTCTGGCCAATGTCTCGATCGAACGGGCAAATGAAATCGCCAGACAGAATGGGTGGGCTCTGGCAGAGGGATCAGACGTCATTCTCGCTTGGGAAGCGGGCAAGCTGGACACCTACTCCTTCGGCATGCTGGATGACGGACGCTTCGCGGTTCCAGTTCAGCGCGACTATCCGAATTTCAGTAAGGGTCACAACGTTGGAGCATCAGGTGGAAACCAAGGTTTCTTCTACGTGCAAGACTTTGTCAGTCCAGCGATAGCTAAAGGCGGCGCAACCTACATCCAGAACGGAGCTGATCTAGAAAAATTCATTGTTTACGAGAACACGTTCCAGGCCAATGCAAATACAACTGGCCCAGGGAACCATTTCGCATCTTGGAGCTTCGAAAAGGTCGCAGGAGGTGACGAACATTATCGTATTTTCAGCACTGCTATGGGCGGTAAAAATTATATCACAAGTGGTCTGACAGTGGCGGTGGCAGGCTCCGACAACGTTTGGAAAGTTATAAAGGCTGATGAAACATTCTATCGAGTGCAGTCTGTTTCGAAGCCGCATCAATATCTAACATTGGATAACGGCCGTCTTGAGCTGGATCATGTTGCGCCAAACGAAAAAGCAGCATTATGGCATATTTCTTTGCCACCCGGGGAAGCGAGCTTTGCTTATCAGCCGAACGAGTTTTCTCCCGTTCCCGGATTCGTACGGCTTCAGAACCAGTGGTATAAGAATCTTTATATCAACAACGAAGGGCAGCAATTATCACTTGGGGAAATACAGCCGAATTGGTGGAGCGCTATGTGGAAAAAGATCCCGACAGTCGCGGGCTTTTTCTTGCTCCAGAACCGCTATCGTCCAACCGAATACCTCCACATTCAGAATGGCAAACTTGAACTAGGACCAATCGCTGGGGGAGAGCCGTGGTGGAGCGCCCAATGGAGAGAGGTTCCAACTGGCGATGGTTGGGTTCAGATTCAAAACCGCTGGAAAACAGACCACTATCTGAACAATTCGAGTGGTCCGACCGGTACGCTTGAAGCGATTCCAGTTCAGCCAAACTGGGCAAGCGCCAAATGGAAAGTTAAGTGAGGGTGGCAAAGTTTGGGGCAACACAATCCTTCGGGAATGCCAAATGGTTGCCCTTTCGAACCAAGTCCATGATTCCTCTCGTTACCGTTTTCGTTTTAGCTGCAAGTGCGGTTGCGAGCTCCAGTTCGGATGCGCAAAATCCAACAGCTTCCTTTAAGGAAGCAGCGCTCGAAGCCCACAACATAGAGCGCGATGAATTTGGTAGTCCGCCGCTTCAATGGAGCGAAAAACTGGCGGCTGAAGCTCAAATCTGGGCTGAAACCCTCGCGAGCGAAGGACGGATGCGGCATGCTTCCAATGACGAACGCGTTGGCGCTGGCGAGAATCTCTGGATGGGGCCCTCCGGCGTCTTTTCGGCCCATGTCATCGTAGGAACCTTCATCGCCGAAAAGCGCCATTTTGCTCCAGGGGTGTTTCCCAACATCACATCGACCGGAAAATGGCGCGATGTCGGACATTATTCGCAAGTGGTGTGGCCCGAAACGCAAGAGCTAGGCTGCGCGGTGGGACGCAACGACACGAACGAGTTCTGGGTTTGCCGATACTGGCCGGCCGGGAACAAATACGGCGTTGACCTTAAGCCGGCGCAGCAGAGTGAGATAGCGAGGTAGACATTTGGGCAAGCGTCAGCTTTGCGCCCCAAATTTGGTTGTTCAATCGAGCATCTCGGATGTCCGCTTTCCACCCAATCTCAGACGATAGAATCATGGCGATCGCCTCCTGAAAGCGGTCGTTCGGCTTTGGGGTCATTGGACACCGACCCTGAACGTCCAATATTGGGGCGCAATGCAGAAGTCCCCATCGGTCCCAAATCTAAATTGGGACCGAAGGGCTAGCTGACTGGCTGACGCAGTTGCTCGTCGATAATTGCCGATATGTCATTTGCTGCCTGCAGCATCGGCTGGTTCGCCAAGTGGGCATACCGCGCAGTTGTCTGGACTTGGGTGTGGCCTAGCAGCTTCCCAATCATCGGTAGGCTCTGGCCATTGCTGACAGCGACCGAAGCGAAGGTGTGGCGCAGGTCATGTATGCGCGCGTTCTTTAAGCCGGCCCGGCCACGTAGACGCTGCCAGAATGGCTGTAGGTCTGTGAGGTGTGCGCCTTCGTTGCGCCCAACGATCACCCAAGGGTTGGCGCTAACTCGCTCGATCTTGAACAAGACATCGATTGCAGCGTCGCCAAGATGAACTTCTTTCGCGCCAGTTTTGCTGTCCGGGAGCCGGAGCAATTTCGCGTCGAAGTCTACATGTTCCCAACGAAGGCGCATGATCTCGCCAAGCCTGCAGCCAGTAAAGAGAAGCAGTCGCACCGCTGCGATCGCAGATGGTAGCTCAATGCGTTCCGCTTCCATCTCCGAGAGCACACGACCAATGGCGCGCAGCTCTGCCTCTGAAAAATACCTCTCTCGCTTCTTTTCCGGGTACTTCTTGATGTGTTTGCGGGGGTTGGTGCCGTCTGGCCGAAGGCCCCAGAGCTCGGCCAGATTGAACATCTTCGAGATGATCTCGATGTTCCTATTTGCCTGATAAGGGCGATGCCTCCAGTCATGATGATACTTGGCTATATCAGCCCTGGTCACATCGATGATCCGAAGGTGCCCGATCGCGGGAAGGATGAAGAGCTTCAGATTGCGGCGGTACTCTTTGGCCGTGCTTGCTTTCAGGTGGACCTCGATGTGTTCTTCGTCAAAGCGTTGGGCGAGTTCACGAACTGTAAGCGCGGATCGCTTTTCTCGTTTTTGGAGTTGCGGATCGATGTCCTGTCGGATCTTGACCAGAGCCTCTAGTGCCAATCCTCTAGCCTGGTCTGGAGTAATCGCACCGACCCGTCCGAGGCTCATTCTTCGGGACGTCTTACCGAAGCGATATTGCAGGACAAACTGTTTACGTCCCGTTGGGAAAACGCGGATGCCGAAGCCTGACAGCTCTGGGTCCCATACGAAGTAGTCTCTGTCTTGAACCTCGAGCGCTTCGATTTGCCTCTTGGTCAACTTTGCCATTCCAGCCTCCTGTTACCAGCGGCGGCTGCGCGGCTCGATCCGTAAGCAAATAGGAAGCAGGCGGGAGCGAAGCCTAGCGAAACCGTGCGTAGACACACAGTCGCCAGACGATCACGCAGTCAACCTAACATGCTGAGAAATAGGAGATAAAGGTGCTTATGGGTATCTAGGCGTAGTTACGCAACAGAGCCCTCATAACCTGAAGGTCGTTGGTTCAAATCCAACCCCCGCAACCACCGACCCATTCATTCATGACAATAGTTCAGCCCCACTGGCTTCAGTGGGGTTTTTGGCGTTTCCTGTCCTGACGCAAGCGTGTTTAGGTACGACGTGGCCATCCCAAGCGGCCACGTTCAATCCCAATCCAGTTATTCCAGCACCGGCCTACAGCGACTGACCATCGTCGATCGTCAAGGTTGCGCCTGTGACATATCGCGCAGCGTCGGAAGCCAGGAAGACCGCCGCATTATCGAGCGCATCGAGATCCATGATGCGCCGCCTGTGCCAGCCTTCGATCTGGCGTTTGCCGCCTTCGCTATCGAACCAGCCATCGGTGAGTTCCGTCTTGATATAGCCGGGCTGGATCGTGTTGACGTTGATGCCCTGGCGCACCCACTCACGTGCAAATTGCCGCCCAAGATGCGCGACGGCGGCTTTGCTGGCAGCATATGCCGCATCGCCCTGGTTGGTCATTTCGGCAGTGATCGATCCGATCAGGATCATCCGGCCGTTTTCCCGTTCCCTGCTCCCCGTTTCGATCAGGCGACGCGCACCCTCGCGCACCGTCAGGTAGAGACCTTTGAGGTTGGTATCGAAAACACTCGCAATATCCTCGGCCGGCAAGTCGGTCGATCGACCCGGTTTCGTGATGCCGGCGTTGGCGATGACGGTGTCTATTGTTCCCAATGCCTCTTCCGCAGAATCGAACGCCGCGGCGACCGACGCCGGATCGACAACATCCATGGCCACCGGGTGCACTGTTCCCCCGGACGAGCGAAGTTCTTCAGCCAGCCGTTCGATCCGTTTCACACGCCTTGCAGCGAGAACGACCTGCGCGCCATGCGCCACGAAGGCCTTCGCCAGTTGCTCGCCAATTCCGGAGGATGCGCCGGTGATCAAAGCGGTTCTGCCGGCAAGGGTGTTCTCTAGAAACAAACCGAATCTCCCAAAATTCTTGTTTGGCGGCATTCATGCATCGCCGGACGGTTCGAACAAGATCGAATCCGAGAAAAGGCGATCGACGACGTCTTCTTCGAGCCCAAGGATATCATGTGCAATTTCCCTGGAATGCTCACCCATCAGCGGTGCCGGCCTGGCCGGGGCGAGGGCGAATTTCGACAAATTGACTGGAGCACGATTGCTTGCAACGGCGCAGGCATAGCCATGGAGACATGGCGGCCATCGAGCGATATGAGCAATGGATGGCCCGCCTGCTCCTGTTCAATAAACCTTACGGTGTGCTGTCGCAGTTCACCGACCGTGGATCGCCGACGGCTCGCCCGACACTTTCGGACTTCGTGCCTGTCAAAGGTGTCTATCCTGCAGGGAGGCTCGACCGGGATAGCGAGGGCCTGCTGCTGCTGTGCGACGACGGGCGCTTGCAGGCCCGGATTTCCGATCCGCGTTTCAAGATGCCCAAGACCTACCTCGTGCAGGTCGAAGGCGATCCGGGGGAAGAAAATCTGGAGCCCTTGCGTAAAGGGGTTCGGCTCAAGGATGGCATGACCCTGCCGGCCGAGGCCACTCGCATTGAAGACCCAGGGCTTTGGCTGCGCGATCCGCCGATACGCGAACGCAAGTCGATCCCTGACAATTGGTTGAAGATCACGATCCGTGAGGGTCGCAATCGCCAGGTTCGCCGCATGACGGCGGCGATCGGCTTTCCGACACTCAGGCTGGTACGTTGGTCGATCGGAGACTGGACCGTTGCGGGGATCGCCCCCGGCGAGTTCAAGGAGATCTCTGTCTAGTCGCGCCCTGAAGTTCGTATAAAGGCTGATCGACAGGACCTCGATTCCCGATGAATTACCGCCATTCCTTCCATGCTGGAAACAGCGCCGATGTCGTGAAGCATAGCTTGCTGATCGCGCTCGTCAGCGCATTGCAGCAAAAGCCGGGTGCGCTGACATTGATCGACACCCACGCCGGCTGCGGCCTTTATGACCTCCGTGGCGATGACGCCCAACGCACCGGCGAAGCAGAAGGGGGCGTCGTGCGTGTCCTTGCCGACAACAACCCCCTGCTCGACGAATACCGCCGCCTTGTCCGGGCGGTGAATGGCGATGGCGAGTCGCATCTCTCTCCAGGCTCGCCGCGGATACTGTCCCAGCTATTGCGGCCGCAGGATTCCCTGATCCTCAATGAAAAGCATCCCGAGGATGCCAAGACCTTGCGCGCCGTGATGCGCGGTACACCTGCTGCCGTGCACGAGCGCGATGCCTACGAGCTGTGGCTGGCCTTGCTGCCGACGCGCACATCGCGTGGTGTGGTGGTGGTCGATCCGCCGTATGAGCAGACCGACGAACGTGCCCGCATCACAGCCACTCTCGGCTCAGCCATGCGCAAGTGGGCACATGGCGTGACGGTAATCTGGTATCCGTTGAAGGACCGTCCAACGCATGTTCGCTGGAAACAGCAATTGCGCAGG
Source organism: Altererythrobacter epoxidivorans (assembly GCF_001281485.1). Lineage (NCBI taxonomy): Bacteria > Pseudomonadati > Pseudomonadota > Alphaproteobacteria > Sphingomonadales > Erythrobacteraceae > Altererythrobacter > Altererythrobacter epoxidivorans. The sequence goes on along the minus strand of NZ_CP012669.1, from coordinate 2,031,639 downwards.
CTGGGCATTCCGAAACTCCTGAACGTCGAGCACTGGCTTTACGACACCGATCAGCCGGGCATCTTCAACGGTTCGGGCCTCTTCATCGTCAATCCGCCCTATGCGTTCACGCAGGCGCTACCTCCTCTCCTCGAAGCCCTTCGCGCCGCAATTGCGCCGGAAGGACATCGGGGTGACATTACCGAGGAATGGCTGGGTCGATAGGCCGGACGAGCGCGGTCGAACCCCCACTCCCTCGCTCAGGGTTAGATCCGTTGAGCGCCTGCAGCTTTGACAGCTTCAATCGTCGGATAGCCGTTCACAGCCATCAGCAGGTCCGCTTCGGCGAGGATCGAATTGAGGACATGAGCCGCGCCGGCCGCGCCGCCGATCGCGAGGCCATAAGTATAGGGCCTTCCTATCCCCACGGCTGTCGCACCGAGCGCGAGCGCCTTTACCACATCCGAACCTGACCGGACTCCGCTGTCGAACAGCACGGGCGTGGATCCTGCGCCCTTCACCACATCGGGCAGCATGTCGATCGCGGCTATACCGCCGTTCGCCTGACGGCCCCCGTGGTTCGAGCAATAGATTGCATCGACGCCAAGGTCCGCGGCCTTGCGCGCATCGTCATGATGGCAAATGCCCTTGAGGACCAGCGGCAGCTTGGTCCGTTCCCGGAACCAGCGGATGTCATCCCAGGTCAGCACTTTGCCGAAAGTTGCCGCCCACATGCCGATCGCGGCGGCCGGGTCCTCTTCCGGCGGCCGGTCGAGCAGGCTGCGGAAAACGGGATCGGAGAAGTAATTCTGCAGGACCTTGCCGCGCAGCTGCGGGAAATTGGACGTGTTGAGGTCGCGGGGGCGCCAGCCGGTGACCCATGTATCGAGGGTGATGACGAGCGCCTTGTAACCGACATTTTCGGCTCGGCTGATCAGGCTTTCGGCCAGGCCATCGTGCTTGGGGGTGTAAAGCTGGAAGAACCCCGGGCAATCGCCGGCAGCTTCCGCGACCTCTTCCATCGGACTGTTCGACAGCGTCGATGCACAGAACGGAACGCCGGTGAGTGCGGATGCCTTGGCGGCCGCGATGTCGCCGAGCTTGTCCTGCGAGGTTTCGCCATTGGTGCCTATGGGGGCCATGAAGATGGGTGAATTGAACGTTATCCCGAACAGCTCGACAGAAAGATCGCGGCTCTTGCTGTTGACCATCATGCGCGGCACCATGCCCCAGTGGTGGAATGCACCTGCATTGCTTTGCTGGGTGTGTTCGTCACCGCATCCCCCCTGGATATAATTGAGCAGGGAAGGGGAGAGCGCCCGTTCGGCCCGTTGTTCGAGTGTCCGGAAATCGACCGGATATTCCGGCAGGATACCTGACAGGCCTGCATTGTAGATCGCATTCTGCATATCGCCGAAGTGCGCCATTGGCGTATCTCCCATTCGCTTTTTCGTTTTAGGGCCCTATCGCTGGGGCGACAGAAACCGACCAGGCACTCTAGTCCGAAATCGCCCGGTACCAAGAGCCGAAAAAAACTACTGGTCAGTAGATTGATTTTTTGGCATCATCGCATTTAAAGGTGGAGGACACGTCCGCCGAACGGAGATGGATTTGCGTAAGCGCTCACTTTCAGCGGTGGATTCCCGATGCCAGCGGTAGCCAAGCGCGCCCGCGCGGCTGCGGAAGCTAGCGGCGCGTCGCTCAAGAACGAATTCGTCGCGTTCAAGACCAATCGCATTGTCGAGGTGGCGAGCCATCTGTTCTACCAGCGCGGCTACAGCAGTTGCACTCTCGACAATGTCGCCGACAATCTCGGCGTTACCAAGCCGTTCCTCTATTCCTATTTCAAGAACAAGGAAGCCATCCTCGCGGCTATCTGCGAGGTGGGCATCAGCGAGGCTCTCGCGGTGCTTGAGACTACCCTTGCCGGGGAACACAAGGATCATCGTGCCCTGTTGAGCGAGGTCGTCCGCCAGGTCGGCAAGATCGTGATCGATCGGCAGGAATATGTCGTGGTGTACCAGCGCGAGATGAAACACCTCAGCGCGGCGGATCACGAACGTATCCTTCGTCTTAGGCATTCGTTCGATCATCAGATCGCAGAGCTGATCCGCGAAGGCGTGGAAGCGGGCGAATTCCGGGAAGACACCGATTCGTTCGTGGCTGTCTGGATCGGCGGCCTGATCAGCTGGATCCCGACCTGGTATTCGCCGGGCGGACAGCGGTCAGCCGAAGACGTTGTCGACCAGCTCGTGGCTGCGGCCCTGCGCCTCGCCGGCGCAGAATAACTCAATGGAATTTTCAAACGGGAAGATAATCGAAGCTGCTTTTTAACTAGAGATACCAGCCAGTAGAAAATCAGAGGCTCGGTATGAAGGGAGAGAAAATGAAGGTTACCATCGTCAGGCGCGCCCTCGTCTCGGCCACCGCCATCGCACTCGCGCAATACGCAACGCAGGCTGCTGCACAGACGGCGCCCGATCCCGCGCCCGAAGAGGAAGGTTCGGTCATCATCGTGACCGCGACCAAGTCAGGCCAATCGCTCGAAGATACGGCGGCCGCTATCTCTGTGCTCGGCGCAGAAGCGATCGGCGCAGGCGGCATCGAGGATGCCGGCGATCTTGCCGCCGCAGTTCCCAACGTTTCGGTCGGTGACCAGTTCGGCGTCAACCGTACCTTCATTCGCGGCATCGGCCTGACCAGTATCGACCTCGGCGCTGACGGTGCTGTTGCCTTCCTCCAGAACGGAGCGATCAACAGCCGCCCTGCTGCACAGCTCAGCGGCTTCTACGATATCGAGCAGATCGAAGTCCTGCGCGGTCCGCAGGGCACGACCTATGGTCGCGGCGCAACCGGCGGTGTGATCAACATCGTCACGGCGCGGCCCACATCCTATTTCGAAGGCTATGCGCGCGCGACCTACGGGAATTACGACGCGCTCACCCTTGAAGGCGCTGTGGGCGGCCCGATTGCGGGTGACACCGTGGCGTTCCGCATCGCTGGCAAGTACGAAAAGCGCGATGGTTACGGCAAGAACCTGTTCACCGGCAATCCTGTCGACGACCGCGATGCCTACGCCTTCCGCGGTTCACTGCAGTTCGACGTGACGCCTGACCTCGAACTGCTCGTGGTCGCCGATCACTTCAAGGAAGACGACTACAACTACGCCTTCCACTATTTCGGGCCGACGGTCTTTCCGGAAGGTTTCCTGCCCGGCCCGCTTATGGGCGGCGACACGATCAACGACTATTACGCGGCGCTCGGCAAGCCGGTCGATACGCGCAACATCTACTCCGATGAAGATGCGATCAACGAACGTAAGGGTACGAGCGTCACTGGCATCGCCACCCTGGACAAGGGCGACTTCACGCTGACGTCGACGACCGCCTATCGCAAGTTCGAGCGCTTCAACCGGGATGACCTCGATGTCAGCGATATCAACGCGTTCGGTCAGAACAACTACATCGAAGACAGCGAATCCTTCAGCCAGGAATTCAGCTTCACGGCCGATCTCGGAAAACTGTCGCTGCTCGGCGGTGCCATGTATTTCGAAGAGGAACTGATCGGTGAAGTCCGCGTGCCGACAGTGAACTTGGCGCAATACTTCAATATCGTCCTCGGGACCGATCTTGCGCCAGACCTGTTCGACGACGGGTTCTATCTCCAGCGCGGCACGGTGAAGACGAAGGCTGCAGGTGCCTATCTCGAAGGTGCGCTCGAAATCGCGCCTGACCTGACCTTCACGGCTGGCGCGCGCTATAACTGGGAAGAACGCGCCGGCTCCGGACGGTTTACTTTCGACGCGCAGGGCCTCGACATTCCGACCGACAAGACCGGTGACTGGGATTCCATCACGCCAAAGTTCGTGCTCGAATACAAGACGCCGGGCGGAACGCTGCTCTATGGTAAGGTCACGAAGGGCTTCAAATCCGGCGTGGTGAATATCGGCAGCATCAACGACATCATCGATCCGGAATTCGTGTGGAGCTACGAGCTAGGCCTGCGCGGCGAGACCGACGATGGCACGTTCGGTTACAGCGCAGCTGCGTTCTACTATGATTACACCAACCTCCAGGTCGGTTTCGTCAATGAAAACAGCATCGTCGAAACGATCAACGCGGCTTCTGCACGCAACTACGGCGTCGAAATCGAAGGCACGATCAGGCCGGCACGCAATACCAGCATTCGCATCTTCGGGACCTATCTCAATGCGAAATACAAGGACTTCTGCAACGGCTATTACGCTGTCGGCGATACTTCGCGCCGTCAGTTCCCTGCCTGTGCGGATGAACCGGCTCTTTCGGATCTGTCGGGCAACCGGCTCGCCAATGCGCCCGAATTCACGGTAGCCGTATTCGCCGACCACACTGTCGAGCTCGGGAATTCCGGCACGCTCGACCTGTCGGCCGACCTGAATTTCCAGGACGAGGTGTTTTTCACCGAATTCAACAACAAGGACGCGCGGCAGGAAGCCTTCGCCATGGCCAATGCGAGCATTACCTATCGCTCTCCGGACGAAAAGTTCTCGGTCTCGCTGTGGGGCAAGAACCTGTTCGACAAATACGCTCTGGCGAACACGATCATCACCGCGCCGCTTTATGGCTTCGTCTCGGTCGGTTCGCTCAGGCCGCCGCGCACCTACGGCGTAACCCTGGGGATCGATTTCTAAGAAACCTGCGGGAGACGCTGCAATGGAAGAGGCATTTCGCATCGGCAGCCACAAAGTCTACCGCATCGAAGAATGGCAGGGCGGGTTCAGCCCGCCCGAAGCCCTCTTCGCCGAATTCGAATCCCGGGTGTTTGCAGAGCATGCCCCGGGATTCGAGCCGGACTTCATGCGCGATGGCCTGATCTACGGTTATCTGCAGAGCTGGCTCATCGACACAGGTGACGAGCTGGTTCTGGTCGATACAGGCGCGGGCAACGAGAAGGACCGGCCTGGCATTCCGATCTTCGGCAATTTGCAGACCGATTTTCTGGCAAAGCTCGAAGAGGCGGGTTTCGCACCCGAAGACATCGACAAGGTCTTCTGCACCCATCTCCATATCGATCATGTCGGCTGGAACACCCGGCTGGTGGAAGGAGAGTGGGAACCGACCTTCGCCAACGCGACCTACTATTTCCCGACGCTAGACGAAGCGGCCTGGAACCCGGCCAAGGAAACCTACGGGTCGCTGGGCGGGGCGGAAGTGAATGCCAACGTCTTTGAAGACAGCGTTGCCCCTATCATCAAGGCGGGCCGTGCCGAACTGATCGAACACGGCGCTTCGATCGCCGACGGGATGACGGCGATCGACTCGCCCGGCCACACGCCGGGTCACATGGTGCTGGAGGTCGAGAGCGAGGGCGAAATTGCCTTCTTCACCGGCGACATCCTTCATCACCCCATGCAGATCAGCCAACCCGGCTGGAACAGCGTCTATTGTGAAGATCGCGATCAGGCTGCGAGCACGCGGCGGGCCATTCTCGACCGGGCTGCCGACCGGAACGCTCGCATCGTTCCGGCGCATTTCGGCGCGCCGCATTCAGTCTTCGTCGAACGCGCGCAGGACGGATTCCGGCCTGTCTTCGACGAACGCAGGGGAGGCTGACATCATGGCGCGAGAAGATGTGACTTCCTTTGCCCCCGATGCGCCGGGGATGAGCCTCGATCCCTATCCCGCCTTTGCCGAACTCAGGGAAAAGGATCCGCTTCACCGTTCCGACCTCGGTTATTGGGTGGTGAGCCGCCACGAAGACGTGCGCGGGGTCCTGATGGGCCGCGATTCATTTGGACAGGGGGATTTCGTCGAGAATATCCGCCTGTTCTATGGCCCGGATTTCGACGTCCTCGGGCAGCGATCCTACAAATGGCTGTCGGAAGTATTCCTGATGCAGGATCCTCCGCACCACACTCGGGTTCGCGGAATGGTGACCGGCGCGCTTACGGCAAAGCGCGTGAGGGCGATGGAAGGCCGGATATGCGAGATTGCCGACGAACTGATCGACGCCATGCTGGCAGCAGGTTCGGCAGACCTCATCACGGATTTCGCCTACCAGTTGCCGGTGCGGGTGATGTGCGACATGCTCGGCATCGATCCGGAGGACCCGCGCCTGCCCGCGGTCATCGGGGCGATCGCGCAAAGCTTCATCGTGTTCGAGGCGCGGGCGCTGACCGACACCGAACTGGCGACGGCGAACGAGCAGATCTCGATCCTTCAGGCATTCTTCGAAGACCTGTTCGAGCAGCGCATGGCCGAACCGCGGGATGATCTCGCAACGGCGCTGGTGCAATCGGGCGGGAATGAAGACTCGCTGTCGCACGACGAGCTTGTCACGGTCGCCATCGGGCTGTTCGGGGCTGGTTTCGAAACCACTGCCCACATGATCGGCAATGCCGTTCTTTCATTCGCAAGGTTTCCGGACGAGTGGGCAAAACTCGTGGCCGACCCCTCTGGCATGGCGGCAGGCGCGGTCGATGAAACCCTTCGGTTCGAAAGTTCGCTGATCGCGACCTACAGGACCGCCCTGGCAGAGACCCAGCTGCGGGGCGAGACGATCCTGCCGGGCGAAAAGGTGCTTACGCTGATCGGGGCAGGGAACCGCGACCCGCGCGTTTTCGATGACCCCGACCGGTTCGATATCGCGCGGGATGCGCGCGGCCATCTCAGCTTCGGGGGCGGAATCCATTTTTGCGCTGGCGCCGAGCTTGCGCGGCTGGAGGGGCGCGTGGCGTTCGAACAGCTGGCGCGCCGAATCCCGACGCTGAAGGCGGACGCCAGCAATCCGCAGTGGCGCGACGGCTTTCTTTTCAGGGGACTGAGCAGCCTGCCGGTTAGCTGGTAGCCGCGCCCTAAGGCGTCACGACAACCTTGCCGAGGCGATTGCTAACGGTGACGAATTCTACCGCTTCTGCAGCGTCGGCCAGGTCGAAGGTCCGCGCGATCCTCGGACGGATCTGACCAGACCTCGCAAGCTCGAGGACAATCGTGAGGATTTGCCTGACCCGCGCGGGGTCGCTTTCCCATAGATAACGCGCATCGACGCCCACGAGTTCGCCTGATTTGAGCAACGGCAGGTTCGCCGGAAGGCTCGGGATTCCGTCACCCGATGCGAAGCCTACGACCAGGTGGCGACCGTGTTTTGCGAGGGAGCGGAAGCATAGCTGGAACAGCGATCCCCCGACAGGATCGAAGACCATGTCGACCCCGCTTGGAAATTCGCGCTTGAGAAGATCGCGCCAATTCGCGTCCCTGTAATCGATCACGCGCGATGCGCCGAGTGCGGACACGAATTCGCGCTTCTCGTCGGTAGAGGCAAGGCCGATCACCGTCGCAGCCGAGGCGCTCGCCAGCTGGACCGCAGCCGAGCCTACGCCGCCCGATGCGCCGGTCACGAGCAGTGACTGGCCGGGCTTCAGACCTCCGCGATCATAGAGGCCGTAATAGGCAGTCAGGTAGTCCAGCAGGGCGGCAGCGGCTATTTGCGGCTCCAGTCCATCGGGGACGGCGACTGCGTGTTCGGCAGCGGCGACCGCCTGTTCGGCAAGCCCGCCACCAAACTGCCAGCACGCGATGCGTTGCCCAGCTTCGAAGCCGGTCACGCCTTCGCCGAGCGCAATGATTGTGCCGACAATCTCGCCGCCCGGCACGAACGGGACCGGCGGTTTGACCTGATAGAGGCCGCGCATAACCAATTGGTCGACGAAGCCGAGGGCTGTCGCTTCGACCGATACGAGGATCTGCCCCTGGCCGGGATTTGGCGCGCCGGCATCCTCGATCCTGAATTTGGCAAGGCTGCCGAGTTCACTCGCTTGGAAGGCGCGCATCTGCCGTTGTCAGCCGGCTTTGGCCGTGGCTCTCGACGAAGCACCCTGCTCGCCGAACTCGAGGTCGCTTTCGTCGGGCTTGCGCGTCATTCGCCAGAAGGCGTCGTTGCGCCACGGGGTGATCGCGACCACGCGCCCCTTGGAATTGCGATACCAGTTCTCGGTTCCCGGATGGGTCCAGACCAGCTTTTCGTGCGCTTCGTCTATGCGGCGGAGATAGTTTTCATAGACATCGTCCCGAACCTCAACCGTCTGGGCGCCGCGGCCGCTGGCCGACAGGACGACCTCGCCTGCGAAATGCATCTGGTTCTCGATATTGCGGATCATGCTGCCGCCATGCCCTGCGCCGACATTGGGCCCGAGCAGGATGAAGAAGTTCGGGAAGCCGGGGACCAGCGTGCCGAGATAGGCGGCTGCGTCATCCTCTCCCCACTTCTCGCGCAGGACCTGCCCTTCGCGCCCGATGATGTCGTAGGAGCCGAGCACGTTGGTCGTCTGGAACCCGGTGGCGAGAATGATCACATCAGCTTCGACCGTGCGGCCGGAAGAGGAATAGAGCGTGTTCCCGTCGACCTTGGCAAGGTGCTCGGGGATCAGCGTGACGTTCTCTTTCTTGATTGTCCTGAACCAGCCGTTGTCGAGAAGCATGCGTTTCGCGAAGGGCGGATAGTCGGGCAGCACGTGCTCGATCAGTTCGGGCCGGTCCTGGAGCTGCTCTTCCACATACCGCGTGAAGGCGCGGCGGTGGCCGTCGTTGATCTCGTTGACCGCACGTTCCGGATAGGCCCACTCAGGATCGCGGAAGAGCGTACCGTGGACGCGGTCGTTGAAGGTCCACGAAAGGCGTTGTTCGAGCCAGGCCCGATACAGCGGGACGACCTGCATGAGATAGCGGACGCCCTCGGGGATCTTCTTGCGGAACTGCGGGAAGGGTGCGGCCCACTGTTTCGACCTTGCGAACAGCGTGAGGCTTTCAACCTCGTCCGCAATCGCCGGCGCGACCTGCATGCCCGATGCGCCATTTCCGATCACGGCAACGCGTTTGCCTGCCAGGTCCGCGCCATCGGGCCAGCGGCTGGTGTGATAGACGTCCCCTGCAAATTCGGCGAGCCCTTCGATCCTCGGATATTTCGGGATGTTGAGAATGCCGACGGCGCTGAACAGATAGTCTGCGCTGTGGACCTCGCTCTGGCCCTCGGGCGTGGTAATGGACACATCCCACTTTCCGGTCGCGTCGTTCCAGCGCGCTTCATCCACATGAGTGCCGAATTGCGCATTCTCGTAGAGTTCGAACTGTTTGGCAGTGTCGAGGAGGTAGCTCTCGATCTCGTCGCGCAAGGGGAAATACATCGACCAGTCGTTCGGGCGACACGAAAACGTGTAGGTCAGCGAAGGCGTGTCGACGCCGCAGCCAGGGTATTTGTTTTCGAACCAGGTGCCGCCGAAATCCTCGTTCTTCTCGAACAGGGTGTAGGGGATGCCGAGTTTCTGGAGCTCGATACCGGCGCAGATGCCGGACACCCCGCCACCGATGACGATGGCAGTCTTGTCGCTGGCAACGGCTGTGTCCGCATGCGCTTCGGCATCGTACTCCATGCCGGCAGCGATGATGTCGCCATACTCTTCGGGCACGTGTTCGGTCATGGCCACGGTCAGCATTTCGGCGAGGCGCGCATTGCTGGGCCGCGGGATGGCCAGCTCCTTGCCGTCCAGCCATGCGTCGATCGCATTGTGCACGGCGAGGCGGATTTCGTTCTGGATCGCATCGGGCAACTGCCCGCTGTCATTGTCGTCGAGGCCCGGCGAACGCTTGGGCGCGTAGGGCTCGTTGAGCCATTTTTCCTCGCCGGTCATCTGGTAGAGGACCATCAGCAGGGCAGGAATGTTCGCCCTGGATATACCTTGCTCGAGCAGTTCGCGATCTACGTCGCTTGCTGCCACCGGGCGTTGCTTGAACGGATTTGTCATCGAATGAATGGTCCTGCGGTCTTGGCGCATCGGTCGGAATTATGGGAGACGGTTGCAATCACGCGCTGAAGCTTTCCCTGCGCACGCGCAGGCCTGCTGCCTCGCGGTCCCAGGTGTCTGCGGTGATACCCTCGGTCCTGAGCTCGGCCTTCATGACCTTCGCCGAAGGAGTCTTGGGAAGCTCGTCGAGCACGCGGATGTACCTCGGCACCATGAAATAGGGCATGGTATCGATCAGGAATTCGGCCAGCGCGCGCGGATCGATTGTCTGACCCGGCACAGGCGCCACGACCACCATCACCTCGTCTTCCGAATATTCGCTGGGGACCGCGATCGCCGCGGCCTCGCGCACTGTCGGATGGCTGCACACGTCTGCCTCGACCTCGAACGACGAGATGTTTTCGCCGCGCCGCCTGATCGCGTCCTTCACGCGGTCGACGAAATAGAAATAACCGTCCTCGTCCCGGCGGAACGCATCGCCGGTATGGAACCAGCCGTTGCGCCATGCCTCGGCCGTCGCTTCGGGATTGGCGTTGTAGCCGCTGTTCATCGCCCAGGGGCGATCGGTCCGGACGAGCATTTCCCCGATTTCGCCGATCGCGACTTCGCAATCGTTCCTGTCGACCAGCCGCACTTCGACCCCGTCGCGAACCTTGCCGCAGGTGCCGATCTTGGTCGGGTTGGCCTCCGAAACGACCGGGGACGAGATCTCGGTCATGTTGAAGATCGTATAGATATCGACGCCGAAGCGTTCGGTGAAAGCCGGCGCATCGCCCGTCAAGGGCACCATGAAGGCTTTCTTCACGGTGTGGTCGCGATCCCCCGGGCCGGGCTCTGCCTTCAGCAGGAAGGTCGCCATGACACCGAGCAGGAAGACCATCGTCGACTTCGTCGCCTTGGCCACGGACCAGAACTCGTCAGTCGAGAAATTGTCGATCATCGCGACAGAGGCGCCGCGCGCCAGCATCACGAAAGGCGGTCCCATGCCGCCGATATGGAAGATCGGTGCCACGCACATGTAGCGATCATCCTCTCCCACCATGGGCCAGGATTCCGGCCCGGCGTTCGAGAACATATGGAGGTAGGAGGACAGCACGCCCTTTGAAGGGCCGGTGGTGCCCGAAGTATAGATGATCGACTGGATGTCCCACGGTTCGATCGGGTGATCGAGCGGCAGGTAATCGTCTTCAGCGCCCGAAACGCTTTCGAACGGCGTCATGGGAAGCGGGGCCGATGCGGGCTGGGTGCCCGACGTCACGACCAGCCTTTCGAGCGCGGCAAGGTCGACTTCCGAAAGCCGAGGAATGAGGTCCGGGTGCACGAGGAGGAAACGTGCACCCGAATTCGCGATGACATGCTCGAGCAAGTTACCGCGATAAGCTGTGTTGAACGGCACGAAGACTGCGCCGATGTAATTGATTGCGTAGAATGCGATCAGCGCCTCGCGCCCGTTGGGCAGCCAGACGGCGACATGCTCGCCCTGTTTGATGCCCAGTTCACGCAGGCCTGCCGCCTTGGCGCGCACCATCTTCTGCAGTTCACCGAAGGTCCATTCCTCGCCATCGGCAAAAACGATGTGGGCCTTGTCCGTGCGTTCGTCCGCCCACCTGTCGAGGAGGTAGCGAAGGACGCATTCATCGCGATTGGGGATCCGTGGATCGGCGAAATCTCGTTCTCTGGTCATGCGGTGTCTCAGGCTGCCAGTCGCAGGATCTGCATGACGTCTGCGGCCGTGCTGATCGGCCGCGGGTTCGTCCTGCCCCAGATATCGAGCAGGGTGTATTCGGAAACCTGCTGGAAGCGGGATTCGTCGACCCCCACCTCGCTCAAGGTGCGGGGCATTCCAAGGCCGCGGATGAAGGCGTCGAGAGCTTCTGCAGCGGTAGGATGCGTGTTGCCCAGAACGGCCAGCGTGCGCTTCTGTCGGCTGTCGTCATACTCCGCGTTCCATTGGAGGACGTATGGGGCCATGACGCATGAGCAATAGCCGTGGGGGACGTCGCATGTCCCGCCCAGGATGTGGCCGATGGCATGGCTTGCGCCCATGGGGACGCCCCCGATTATGCTGATCATCGATTGCCATGCTCCGACCTGGCATTTCAGCCGCCCTTCGAGGTCGTTGGGATCCGCCTTTACGCGGGGCAGGCCCTCGACAAGCAGTTTCAGCGCGCTCTCGGCGAGGCCGTCAGCGAAATCGTTCGATTTGTCGGAAGATAGCGTTTCGACCGCGTGGTCGACCGAACGAACGCCGGTCGAAAGCCAGAGCCATTCGGGCGTGTGCACCGTGATCGCGGGATCGAGCACAACCATCACCGGCGCCATGTTGCGATGCTCGTAACCCTGCTTGTGCTGGGTTACCTCGTCGGTCGATCCCGAAAGTGCATTGAATTCGCCACCCGATAGTGTGGTCGGCACGCAGATCACCGGGATATCGGGTCCGACCGTGATCGGGTTTATGACCTGGCCATCGTCGGTGACATAGGTCCGCAGCGGCTCGAAATCCTCGACCGTGCGGACGTCGTGCTTGATCAGGAGGCTGATGATCTTGGCCGCATCGGTGGCCGAGCCACCGCCGACCGAGACAATGAGGTCAGCCCCGGCGTCGCGGGCAGCATTGGCAGCTTCGAGCACATCGGCGCGCGGTGCATGGGGGGCAATGCCGCTGTGGGTGCCGGCATGGCGCGAACCCAGCGCTTTTTCGATCTTGGCGATTTCGTCGGTCTTCTCGCGAAGCGTCGTCGACGTGAGCAGGAACACCTTCTTGCAGCCCATCGCCTGTGCCTGGTCCAGCAGGGCGTCGGCGGCGGGCATGCCCATCGTGACGCGCTCGGTTCGCGTAAAACGTAATTCGCTGGCGGGGGCGCTGGCCATTCTCGGTACCTCTCTCATCGCAAATCGTCCGCGTTTTCGCGGATCGTGAATTCGATAGTGACAGGCAAAGCGGCTACTGGCTAGTATATTTTTGAACCAATCAGAATATGGGGCGAGGGATATGGATGAAACGCGAGGCAATTCGGACGAGGATTCCGGAGGTGGCACGATGCCCTTGGCGGGTATCAAGGTGCTCGAATTTTCGGGACTCGGCCCCACGCCGTTTGGCGCAATGATGCTTTGCGATCTCGGGGCCGACGGGCTGCGGATCGAACGAAAGGGCGCGATCAACCCGCTCGGCGGTGACCCGCGATTCGATTTTCTCTTTCGCGGGCGACCGTCGATTGCGATCGACATGAAGTCGCCCGAAGGACTGGAAAAAGTGCTCACCCTCACGGCAAAGGCAGATGTGGTGATCGAGGGATACCGGCCCGGAACGATGGAACGCCTGGGGCTTGGTCCAGACCGTCTTTGCGCCCTAAATGACAGACTGGTCTATGCGCGGATGAGCGGCTGGGGCCAGGATGGGCCGCTGAGCCAGAAGGCCGGCCACGACATCAATTACCTTGCGCTGAGCGGCGGGCTTTATCCCATCGGGCCGTTCGATGGTCCCCCGACGCCCCCGGTCAACTTCGTCGGCAATTTCGGCGGAGGCGGCATGTTCCTCGCAACCGGCGTCCTCGCCGCCTTGCGGGAGCGCGACCGGTCCGGGAAAGGGCAGGTCCTCGACGTTGCCATGATCGACGGGATCAGCGTGCTGATGACACAGCTCGCCGGCTGGATGCAGATGGGCCAGTGGAACGCAGGGCGGGGCGGAAATCTGCTCGACGGAAGCGCCTATTTCTACAGGTGTTACGAGACATCGGATGGCCGGCACATTGCCGTCGGGGCGCTCGAAAAGCCCCTCCACGATGCTTTTGTCACCGGCCTGGGTTTCGAAATTGAAGAATTTCCCGACTACCTCAACCCGGTCCATTGGGCTGCGCGATCAGAGCGCGTAGCTGCGATCGTCAGGCGGCGCACCATGAAGGAATGGACCGAGTTGTTCTCTCCTCTGGATGCCTGCGTTACGCCGGTGCTGTCGCTGGAAGAGGCAGCGCGGGACGAGGGCGGGACTGGGCGCGGATCGATCATCGCGACCGAAACCTCGTTCCAGCCGCGGCCAGCGCCGCGGTTCAGCAAATCAGCGGTGAGGATGCCTGCCGAAACTCTCGATCCAACAGCGCATTCAGGCATCCCGAAGGAATGGATCGATTAAGCCGGAGCGAGACACCGGTTCCGAATAGGTCAATCGCCTCGATCGAACGAGCAAGGGCACGAATGGCGCTTGCTGGTCGAGCGAGGCGATCGAATGGAAAGCAGGATTGGCTTACTTGCGAGCGGTCCTGACGAAGACTTCGCTTTCCTGCTCGGCCAGTATTTGCAGTTCGGGATCACCGATCGCGTCGACGAGCTGGGACTTCAGATCGGACGTGCAATCCTTAACCGCGGAAAGGGGCGCGAACGGCGAACCGCGCTTGCACGCCTTCTTGGAATAGAGCTCGATCCGCTCGAGCAGGGCAGCCTGCGAAGCCGGGGTCGAGAGTTCGCTGGCCTTGTAGCCGAACTCGACAATCTCGGCAGCGTGGCTGACCGAGGGGACGACTGCGACTGCAGCGGCGAGGGCGAGGATGGAAGAAAGCTTTTTCATGATGCACTCCTTATGCTGCATTGCAGTATGAACAGGAGCGGTTCGAGGACCATCGCAAAGACGGTAAATTCGCGTTGCAATATTGGAAACACGAGAAAAACGTAGTAATAACAGTTGAATATAATGGATTTGACCGCTCAAATCGGTACGTCGCAAGGCCATTGTGCATTGCGGCACAATCCGTCATAGCGCTCACCTTTGCGAAGGAATGCGAGATCCGCCGTTTACCCCCAACCGGATCTTTGGAAGCGTTCGTCGCTGCAGCCCGTGCCGGTTCGCTGCGGAAAGCTTCCGAAGAGCTTAGTCTGTCCGTTTCGGCCTTGAGCCGGCGTGTGCTCAAGCTGGAGCAGCACGTCGGGCGGCCGCTGTTCACGCGCGGCGCAAACGAATACCGCTTGAACGAAGACGGGATGCGGCTCTTCGAAGAGCTGAAGCTGCCGATGGACCAGCTGACCGCAGTTTTCGAACGGCGCGCAGCGCCCAGCAGGAAGCAGCTGGTCGTCGGAGTGCCGACGTCATTCGCCACCGCCTGGCTCATCCCGCGGCTCGACCGGTTCCGTCAGAGCAACCCCGATATCGACCTGCGGATCGAAACATCGGGTTCTCCGATCGAAAAGCTCGGAAGCACCTTGGACATGATCATTTTCTTTGCCGAGGAAGGTAAGGGGAAGATCGAATTCCAGCCCTTGAGGCCGCAGGGCGCATATGTCGTTGCCCGCGAAGGGCTGGTCGATCCGCTCGACGGCTTGCGCGCCGCACTGCGGAGCACGCCCTTGCTGGTGCACCGCCACCTGCCGCAGATGCTGGACACCTGGAAAGCCGAAGTCGGGCTGCCGGCGGATTTCCCCCTTAATGTCGACACCTATGACGACGGGCCGCTCCTGATAGCAGCCGCGCAAAGCGGGCTCGGCCTCGCCCTGGTGTTGGAAGACATGGAAAACTTCTACGGATCGTCGACGGGCCTTGTTCGGCCTTTTGGTGAATATGCCCGTACTTCGTTCAGCTATGCCATCGCGACGAAGCCCGCATCGGGCAGCGTTCACGCGATCGAGCGCTTCCGCCAGTGGGTGATCCAGACAACCGATGCCGAAACGCAATCGCGGGTGCCAAGAAAAAAGCTGGAGACGGTTTAACGCCTCCAGCTTGAAGTATGGGAGAGGTTCGGAGGGAATGGTGCCCCCCGGACGGATCCAGATTGCAGAGCCTGCGATTCCGCGCCATCGCTTTGCAGGAAACGGTGCGTTGCCAAACTTGCAACGCGGTGCCGGTTGCTTGCCGGATCAGCTCTTGCGGATCGAACTGAGGAAGTTCTGGACCTGAGAGCGAAGTGTCGATGCCTGACCTTCCAGCTCCGTCGAAGATGACAGGACCTGGGCTGCAGCAGCGCCGGTTGCCAGCGAAAGTTCGCGAACATCCTCGATATGGCTCGACACGCGGTCGGTGCTGCGTGCGGCAAGATCGATGCTGCGGGCAAGATCCTGACCCGCGACCGACTGCTGGTCCACCGCCGAAGCGATGGAAACGGCTGTCGTTTCGAGCTGCTGGACCTGCTCCGCGATCGTACGCAGCGCGCTGACGCTGGCACCGGTCGAATCCTGCATGGCACGGATCTGCTCGGCAACCTGCTCGGTCGCGCGGCTGGTCTGCATGGCCAGTTCCTTGACCTCGCTTGCGACCACGGCGAACCCGCGTCCCGCTTCACCGCCGCGAGCAGCCTCGATCGAGGCATTGAGGGCGAGAAGGTTGGTTCGCTGGGCAATAGTCTGGATCAGTTCCACGATCTCGCCGACCTGTTCGGCCGAAACGGAGAGGGCGGAAATGGTCTCGTCCGCTTCATTGGCAGACAGGGTCGCCGTGCGAGCGAGTTCTGCCGATGATGCAGCCTGGCGGCTGATTTCGCCGATCGACATCGCAAATTCGTCGGATGCGGCAGCTGCTGCAGTTGCGCCGGCATTCGCTTCGTCCATCGAACGTACGACTTCGTTGGTCTGTCGCGTCGATTCCTCGGCAGAGGAAGCCATGCTCGATGCCGTGAGCTGGAGCTGGCTCGAAGCCGCTGCCACGCCGCCGACGACATCGCCGACCGAACGTTCGAATTCATTGGCAAGTTCGATCATCATCTGGACGCGTTCGGCTTCTACTGCCTCGCGTTCCTTTTCGCGTTCGGCCTGTAGCGCCTTTTCCTTGTCGGCACGCAGGGCGCGTTCCTTCGCCCATTTTTCCAGACGGACGTTCGCTTTCTTGAAGGTTTCCATCGCGACCAGCATCGATCCGATTTCGTCGCGGCGTCCAAGCCCTTCGATCTCGAAGTGGCGGTCGCCCTTGGCGAGGCGGTTCATGCCGTCGGTAATTTCGACGATCTTCGAAGAGAAATTCGTCGTGAGATAGCGCAGGCCACCGGCGATCACGAATGCGGCGAACAGCATGAATACGATCGTCACGCTGACCGTGTTGAAGAAATACTGGAGGCCGTTGACGCGATACTGCGTGATCCAGCCGAGCAGGCTCTTTTCGAGCGCCGCGGTCCGGTCGACGAGCGTATCGCCAAGTGCGGAAAGTTCGTAGGCGAGGGCCGTCGAGCGAGGGCCCTGGCCTTCTCTGGCGAGGCTCGCACGGAGTTCGTCGAACTTGGTGTTATACTGCGCCAGCAGATCGCGCATCTCGACCACTTCGGGCGTAATCTCCGGCGAATGCTGGCGGACTGCTGCCTCGATTGTGTCGAGCTGGGTCACGGCAAGCTGGTGCGCCTCGTTCATGCGGACGACGGTCGCTTCTTCGTTGCCGAAGATATAGCGCACCGCGTTGTAGCGCATGTCACCTGTGGTGCTGTGCAGATTGGCCGAAAGCTGCGCGGTATCGCGCATGTCGTCGGATACCAGGAAGCGGTCGTAAAGCTCCGAGAAGCTGTAGCCCAGCACGATCGCGATCGCCGCAATGGCGCCAAGGAAAGTGCCGAAGATCACGCGGATCTTGCGGCCCAGCTGGAGATCGTCGAACCAGTCGATGACGCGGCCCATCCCCTTGCGCGGCGCTGCCGGGGCGACTTCGATCTGTTCGAGGTCCCCGTCACCGCGCATTTCGGCGAGGATTTTCTCGCGAACGTCAGCCTCGACCTCGTGGCCGGCTGCGGTCATTTCATTGGTATCGATCTGGGCACTCATGCCGCGTTCCCCTGGCTCGCCTGCTTGGAGGCGATATTGTCTTGCTGCTGGGCATCGATAAGGCCCTGCACTTCGGTGAAGGGCATGGCCTTGTAATAGAGCCATCCCTGGATCTGGTCGCAGCCCGCCGTCCGCACGAGCGTGGCTTGCTCTTCGGTTTCGACGCCTTCTGCGGTCACGCCCATTTTGAGCGCACGTGCCATCGCGATGCTCGACAGCATCATGGCGCGCGAACCGTCATCTTCGCCTGCTTTCACGACTAGCGAACGGTCGAGCTTGAGCTTTTCGAAGCGGAACTGGCGCAGGAAGCCGATCGAGGCATAACCGGTGCCGAAGTCGTCGAGCGAGACGTTTACGCCGAATTCGCGAATTACGTTGAGGCTGCGCTCTGCGACGACCGGATCGAGGACGAGGCAGGTTTCCGTGACTTCGAGGTCGAGGCGCTCTGCCGGGAACCCGGTTTCTTCGAGAATATAGCCGAGCTGGATCGGGAATTCCGGATTGCGCAGCTGCGCGGCCGAAATATTCACGGACAGGGTGATGTTGCCGAAGGCCAGCGCATCCGTGCAGGCACGGCGCAGGACCCACAGCCCGATCGCGTTGATCAGGCCCGATTCCTCAGCCACCGGGATGAAGATGTTCGGACCGATCTGCTGTCCGTCCGGGCGTTCCCAGCGAAGCAGCGATTCCACCGCCACGATCTTGTGCGAATCCGCGTCGACCAGCGGCTGGTAGAACAGCCGGAATTCTTCGTTGGCCAGCGCCTCGCGGAGTTCGTTGTCTAATTCGCGAACGGCCTCGCGATTGCGATCGAAGTCCGTGCTGAACCAGGTGCAGCGCATCTTGCCGCCGCGTTTCGAGGCATACATGGCCACGTCGCTGCGGCGCAGCAGTTCGGAGGACGTGAGACCGTCCATGCCCGTGCTGCGCGAAATTCCGATGCTGACCCCGACTGCGATCGCGCGGTCTTCCATCTGGATCGGCTTCGCCAGTTCCTCGATGATCTTGCGGCAGATGCTTTCGACGATCGTGCCGGCTACCGGACCCCGCTTCATGACGGCGAATTCGTCACCGCCGAGGCGATAGCAACGCGCTTCGTTGCCGCACAGGCGGGTGAGGATCTCGGATGCCCGCGCGATCAGCTGGTCGCCAAAGATATGGCCGAAATGGTCGTTGACCTGCTTGAACCCGTCGAGATCGAGCAGTGCCAGCGCTACTTCCTCGCCCTGGTTCGTCTCTCCGGCGAAATCGTTGTGCAGTGCACGGCGGTTCGGGAGGCCGGTGAGAATGTCGACGATGCTCGGAGGTACGACGTCAGCGCCGTCGCGGCGGGTGTAAGTGCCAAGCGCGAAGATGGTCGTCGCGTAAAGGAGGACGCCCGAAATGATCAGTGATTGGGGGGAGACGAAGGCATAGTCCTCGCTGAACCAGACGGCGAGCACGATTGTACCGAAAACGATGCTGAGCACCGCGAGCGGGGCAAGTACCAGTAACGGTGTGGTCAATCTAAAAGGTGCGTTGGCCGACTGCACGATATCCCCTGTCATGCGCGCAAATTTCCATTCGAAGGGTTGGGATAACCGCCATTCGCTAAGGAAGCGTAAATACAATCTTTACCTTGATCTTCGGCCTCTTGGCCCGAGCGGCTCCGGCGCGCCGCAATCTCAACCTGCCAGCGCATGCGCAGCGGTGCGGAACGGCGCTGGCTCATAGATGCTGGCGTATGATGTCGGCTCGAAAGTCTTGGTCTGCCCCACGACGGTCTCGCCTGCACCGAGCATCAGGAAGCCGTCTGGGGCCAAAGCCTGATGCAGGCGGTCGAAGGCGCGGTCGCGCGTCGGGCCGTCGAAATAGAGCAGGACATTGCGGCACAGGATCAGGTCGAACGGCTGCCTGCCCGGCGAGACATCGAGGATGTTGTGCTGCTGGAAACGGACGATCGATCGGGTACCCGAATGGATCTGCCACCCCGATGCCGTCTCGTCGAAATGATTGAGCATCTGCGAAACGCTGAGGCCACGCTGGACCTCGAACTGGCTGTAGTGGCCGCTGCGCGCCGCGTTGATCGCCTTGGTCGAGACATCGGTGCCGAGAATGTCGATCGACCAGCCCTGCCAGCGGGCGTGCTGTTCGGCGAACTGGATGGCGAGCGAATGCGCCTCCTGCCCGGTCGAACAGCCTGCACACCAGATCTGCAGGCGGCGTTTTTCCCGCCTGCGTTCCGACAGCAATGGGAAAATCTCGTCCGGCAGCTGATCGAACGTCGGCTTGTCGCGGAAGAAATAGGTTTCGTTGTTGAGCAGCGCTTCGACCACGTCCTGCGCCAGCTGCGCTTCGCCCGGCATGGAAAGCAGGCAAACGAGCTGGTCGACATTGCTGATGCCGCGTTCGCGGAAGATGCTGGCGAGCGAGGTCCCGATGCGCCAGCGGCGCCCCTCGGTCAGCTGCTGTCCGGTTCGCGCGGACAGCAATTCCGCGATGATCTGATAGGATGCTTCGGTTATTTCCACGCGGCGACCCCCGCTTCATTTAATATAGTTTCGACCATCCGGTCGGGCGGCAGGATGGCGCTCGCCAATCCGGCCTTGGCGACTGCGCCGGGCATGCCCCAGACAGCCGAGCTTTCCTGGTCTTGCGCCAGGATCTTGCCTCCGCGTTCCACCATCGCCTTGGCGCCGATCGCCCCGTCACGACCCAT
This sequence comes from Altererythrobacter epoxidivorans, assembly GCF_001281485.1. NCBI lineage: Bacteria > Pseudomonadati > Pseudomonadota > Alphaproteobacteria > Sphingomonadales > Erythrobacteraceae > Altererythrobacter > Altererythrobacter epoxidivorans. The sequence continues at coordinate 2,011,465 of NZ_CP012669.1, read as the reverse complement.
TCCCGATAGGATCGCGACGAGCGCATGGCCGTCGAGGCTTTCCGCCAGGCTTTCGATCATCGGATCGACCGACGGGCGGCAGCCGCTGGGGGCGGGCTTTTTAGAAATGCGCGTGACGAGCCTGTCGCCGTCACGTTCGACGATCATGTGGCCTTCGCCGCTCGCCAGCATGATTTCGCCGCGACGAATTTCGCTGCCGTTTTCGGCCACCACCGTCTTGCGTGCCGATGCAAGTTCGAGCTGGCGCGCGAATACCGGCATGAAGGCGGCAGGCAGGTGCTGCGTTACCAGGATCGGCAGCTGGAAGCTGGGGGGCAGGGCGCGCAGCAGGATGTTGAGCGCATGGATGCCGCCGGTCGAAGCACCGATGGCGAGCACCTCGGGGCGCTTGTGCCGTGTTTCGAGCGACCTTGCCGGGCTGGCCTTTGCTTCCTGAGGGGCATTGGCCTTGCGCGCTTCGGGATCACGGCCACCGAGGGCACGGATCTTGTCGAGCAGCGCATTGCGATAGGCGTCGTCGAAGCCGCCCGGTCGCGGCTTAGGCATGGTGTCGGCCGCGCCCATCGACAGCGCCGCCATCGTGTGTTCGGCGCCATCTTCCGTCAGCGAGGATACGACCAGTACCTGCGCGTTGCTGGCAGTCGAAAGTATCTTGGGAAGCGCCTCGAGACCACCCATTCCGGGCATTTCGAGGTCGAGCAGGATGACGTCTGTCGGAAGGTCGGGCAGCTTGGCGAGCGCCCGTTCGGCATTGCTGAGCGAAGCGGCGAGCACCATGTCGGGCTCGGCATCGATCATGCGCGAAAAGACTGCGCGTACCGTAATCGAATCGTCGATAATCATAACGCGGATCGGGCCGTCGGCCATCGATCGCGTCTGGGATCGCCTTATAGTTGAGCCCGGGCGGGGTTCCATCGGACCGCCCTCAGGCGAAGCCGACGAGCTGGAGCTTGATCTGCAGGGTCTCGTGGTCGAACGGTTTCATGACATATTCGTCCGCACCTGCATCGATGGCCTCGCGAATGTGCGCGACATCGTTTTCGGTGGTGCAGAACACGACCTTGGGCTTGTCGCCACCGGGACGCTTGCGAAGCTGGGTGATGAATTCGATCCCGGTCATGACCGGCATGTTCCAGTCCAGCAGGACGACATCGGGCATGGCCTCTTCACAGCGGTCGAGACCGTCCTGGCCGTTCTCTGCTTCGGCGACGGCGAAACCGAGGGTTTCGAGGATATGCCTCGACACCTTTCGGATTACCCGCGAATCATCAACTATCAGGCACGTATTCATATTGACCCCTGTTTTTCACGCATGAGACTTAACGCTGATGCGTAACCAAGCGATTAAGCCGCCTTCGCGCGCGACTGCGAAGGACCTTCCACGATTGTATTTGTCTTGAGCAGCAGGACCGGACCCGAACCGGTTTCCACCATTCCGTGCGCGACCCGCGACCATGCTTTCCCGAAACCGCCGGGAATTGCCTGCGGCTCGCTGGAAGCTTCGGTGACGTCTTCGACCTGGTCGACCAGCAAGGCATAGGAATGCCCGTCGACCGAAACCACGGCGGCCCGCAGGTCGGGTTCGACCCCGTCCTGCGCATCCTTGCAGCCGATCGCCTTGCGGCAATCGATCACGGTCAGCGCCTGGCTCCGCAATGCGGATAGACCTGCGACATGCGAAGGTGCCAGCGGCACCGGCGTGATCGTAGTGGTCTCGATAACCGACTGGACGTCTTCGGCGCGAAAGGCGCAGCGACGACCGGCGACCTTGGCGAGCAATAGCAACTGGCTCATGCAGCCTCTCCCTTGCGAAGACGGCTCAGGGCGCGAAGCACGCCCTCGCGGTCGTAGCGATAAACGGCAACCTCGCGCTCGGTTTCGCCGACCTCTTGGTCGGGCTGGCTGCGCAGGCGCAGGATTTTCGATGCCTTTGCAGTCCCTGCGACCGGCTGGTCGTCGAGAGCGATGGCGATGTCTGCATCTTCTGCTTCCCCGCGGACGACTTCATAGCCGGCCTGGCGCAGCAGCGGCGCAAGGATCGTATCGCTCCATTCGCCTTGCGGCACATGGCAGCGCAGGCTGTGTGACGATTTCGTCGTGCCGTAACGGGCGAACAGCGCGTGCCCGTCGACCAGCTTGACCTGTTTGCCATCGACAAGCGTCACGGCTTCGATCAGCGGCTCCTCGCTCGGGATCAGCTCGTGTTCGAGCGCCACAGTATCGTCGATCTGGGCGACGGCATAGAGCACTTCGCACGATCCGTCCGAAAGTCGCAGCAGGCGTACCTTCTCGTCCTCGATCTCGCCTTGGGGCAGGCCGAAGACAGGCAGCAGCGTGCCGTCGATAACCGCACGGTCGCGATCTTCGCCGCGTTCGATATCGTCGGCCGAAACCGTGTCGATGCGCTGGACGAGTTCGAGCCGGACTGCCTGTCGGCGTCCGTCGTGCCCGATGACCATCATCGCACGCGCTGCTTCTGCCACTGCCTTTTCGGCAGCGTCATCGGCAATCGCGACGCGCTTCCGGGTGGGCGAGGCGAGATTGCGCGCCATCGCCATCTGCGGAATGTCGAGCAACAGGATCGGCGTCCCGTCGTCGAGCAGTGTCGTGCCGCCATAGACGCCGACACCCGTCAGCGCCGGCGGCAGGGGTTTGACCACGATGTCGCCGATGCTCTTGATCCGGTCCACGGCGAGCGCGAACAAGTCGCCCGTGTTGAGGCGGAGCATCACGAGCGATCGGTTCGCTTGAGCCATCTCGTGCTCGAGGCCGAGTTCGTCGGCCAGCGAGATGCACGGAATGCGCTGGTTGCGGAAAGTGATGAGGCTGGTGTCGCCGATCTGCGCGTAATCGACGCTGGTCGATCCGGCGCGGACGATTTCCTCGACATAGGATTGCGGGATCGCATAGCGCTGGCCTGCGGTCTCCACCGTGAGGCCCGAAATGATGCTGAGCGTCAGGGGCAGCTGCAGGAGGAACATCGTTCCTTCGCCGGGGCGCGAATCCACCTCGATCTTGCCGCCGACACGTTCCAGATTGTCGCGCACCACGTCGAGGCCGACGCCGCGACCGGAAACCGCGCTCACCGACTCTGCCGTCGAGAAGCCGGGTTCGAACACGAATTGCAGGATCTGCTCGCGGTCCAGATTGTCACGATCGGATTCGTGCATCAGCCCGCTCGAAATCGCCTTGGCCGCGATCTTGTCGGTATCGAGGCCGCGGCCGTCGTCGCTGACCATGATCGTGATGCGGTTGCCGGACTGGCGCGCAGCGATCGACAGAATACCCATCTCGCGCTTGCCGGACCTGAGGCGGTCTGCCGGGCGCTCGATCCCGTGGTCGATCGCATTGCGGATGATGTGCGTCATCGGATCGCGGATCATCTCGATCATTTCGCGGTCCATTTCGACATCGCCGCCTTCGAGATCGATCAGGACCTGCTTGCCGAGTTCTGCCGAAAGGTCGCGCACCAGCCTGGGCAGGGCGCCGTAAAGGTGTTCGATGCGCTGCATGCGCATCCGCGTGACCGCGTCGCGCACGTCGGTCAGGATTGAGCTCAGACGCTCGAACGGACCGTCGATGCTCGGCTGGGCACCTGCCTGGCTCAGCCGATGGCCGAGGTCGTTGCGGGCTAGAACCATGTCGGAAACACCGCTCATCACGCGGTCGAGCAATTCCACCGGCAGGCGAATCGTGCGCTGGGCTCCTGCCGAACGCTGGCGTGCGCCGCCTTCATCGGCACTGCTGCCGTCTTCTGTCTCGTGAGCGACGAGGGCGATTTCATCGGCACCTTCGGCCAGTGCCTCGATCAGGCGGTCGTCGCCGCCTTCGGGAAAGTCTTCACCGGCTTCGATGGCATCCACCATGGCTGCGATACGGTCGATGATCGCGAGCACTGCACTGACAAGCTGGCTGTCGGGCACGCGGCGATCCGCGCGTACGTCGGACAGCGCGTCTTCGGCAGCGTGGCTGAGCGCCTCGAGGCGCGGGAAATCGAAGAAGCCGCAATTGCCCTTCACGGTGTGCACGAAGCGGAAGATGGCATCGAGGCGTGCGCGGTCGGCAGGATTCGCCTCCCAGGCGATAATCTCACCCTCGCTCGCTTCGAGCATCTCGCGTGTTTCTGCGACGAAATCCGTCAGCAGGTCATCCATCGATCAAAGGCCCCCATGGTTAGGAGAGCCCTTTTGAAGCAAGATGGTTAACGAATGGTCAGCACTCGCTGCAGGATTGGCGATTTACGCCGGAGGCGTTGGCTCGGGCCTTTTCCGCAGCAATCGCCAGACGAGAAAGGCTGAGACGAGACCGCCTGCCAGGTTGGCGGCGAGCTCGGCAGCGAAGATGGCACTCGCGCCCCAGTCCGGTCGCAGGAACCAGGCAATTGGCAGCATGACGAGGAAGACACGGGCGGCAGACTGACCGAGGGCGAAGCTCGCGCGGTCGATGGCATTGAGTGCGCCATTGCCGACGATCAGCAAGCCGAACCCGGCATAGCCCCAAGCGGCAATGCGCAGATAGTCGGTGAAATAGCGCTGGACCTGCGGGTCCTCGCTGAAGAAACCGGCGAACCAGTCACCCTGGAAATAAAGCAGGACTGCGATGGCAAGCCCCCATCCGATGCAGAACAGCCCTGCTTCCAGCATCGCAAGTCTCGACCGGTCGGGGCGTCCGGCACCCCAGTTCTGGCCGACGATCGCGCCGATCGCTCCGGATAGGCCCAGCAATGGAACGACGGCGAAGCTTTGCAAGCGTCCGGCAGCCCCGAACCCGGCGACGGCATCGGCACCTTGCGATGCGATGAGCGCGGTCAGGACCGAGAGGCCGATGGGGTTGATCGCGTTGGAAAAGGCGGCGGGTCCGGCGACCCGCAGGATGGCGAGCAGCGGGTCCTTGACGTGGCAGTTGCGCACAAGCGCCAGGTCGATGCTGATGACGGTGTGTTTCAGCAGGCGGATCGCGACCGCAACGCCGATCGCCCAGCCGATGATCGTGGCATAGGCTGCACCAACCATGCCCAGGCCCTCGTAACCGAAAGCGCCGGTGATCAGCAGCGGGTCGAGCACCCAGTTGGCTGCGGCGTATGAGATCGAGACGATCGATGTCCGCCGCGCTTCGCCCTGGCCGCGAAGCACACCGTTCATTCCCATGATCGTCAGCATCAGCGGGAAACCGAGCGCGTATGGCCGCATGTATGTCTCGATCAGCGGCATCAGATCGTCTGGCGCCTGCATAAGCCGGAACAGCGGATCGAGGAGGAGGTACAGCAGCGCGCCGATGACCAGGCCCGTCGCAATCGCGACCAGGATCCCGAAATTGGCCCTGCGCGCCGCCTTCTCGTCGTCCCCTTCGCCCAAGGCGCGGGCGACGACCGAATTGATGCCGACCATGATGCCGACGCCAAGGCTGGTGATCGCAACCGACACCGGGAAGATGAAGGATATGGCTGCGAGCGCATCCTTCCCCAACTGTCCGATGAAATAGGCGTCGACGAGGCCGATCGACATGATCGCTGCGACGCCGATGATCATGGGCAGGGTTTGCGATACGAGATGCCCGCGGATCGGTCCGCGTATCAGTTTGGCGTTCTCGCTCATCGCTGCGCGCCTAGCCGCGATGGCGAGGTGGAAAAAGTGAAATCTTCTGACGGTGGCGCCGCGATTGACCGGCGGGTCGCCTCCCGGTCGCGTTGTGTCACCTTGTGCACCCCCTAGGTGTCATGCGATAAGGGCGGTCAAATCAAGCGACCTGAGAGGAGAGCGCCCGTGGCGACCCAGCTGAAACAGAATGTCGATTGCAGCCCCGAAGAATGGCAGGCACGTCTCGACCTTGCGGCATGTTACCGTATTTTCGACCACCTCGGTTGGGGTGAATCGATTTACAATCACATCTCGGTAAAGGTGCCGGGAGAGGAAGATACCTTCCTCATCAATCCGTTCGGCCTGCTATACGACGAAGTGACCGCTTCGAACCTCGTCAAGATCGATGTCGAGGGCAACAACGTCGGGCCGTCGCAGTACATGGTCAACAAGGCCGGCTTCACCCAGCACGGCTATTTTCACAAGCACCTCGGCGACCGTGCGGCAGCGATCTGCCATGTTCACACCACGGCGACCATGGCGGTGTGCAGCCACAAGGGTGGCCTGTTGCCGACCAATTTCTATGCCTGCAACTTCCAGAACCAGATCGGCTATCACGATTTCGAAGGCGTCACGGTGCGCGAGGAAGAAGGCCAGCGGCTGGTCGAAAATCTCGGCAAAAATTCGATCCTAATGCTCCGCAATCATGGCCCGGTTGTCATGGACAGGTCGATCCAGGGCATGTTCGTGAAGATGTGGTCGCTCCAGCGCGCCTGTGAAATCCAGGTCGCAACGCTGGGCATGGGCGATCCGATCACGGTTCCGCAGGAAGTCGTCGATGTCCACCAGCGCGACCTGCATATCGTGGGCGACCAGGGCGGAGCAGGCGTGTTCGATTTCGAAGCGTGGAAGCGCCGGATCGACCGTATCGATACGAGCTGGCGCGACTAAACACGCGCCGATCGCACTGACAGGAGAACCGTGCGCCCATGTCGCGCATGACCATCAACGAGCGTCCGGTCCAGTTCGACATGGATCCCGACACGCCGCTGCTGTTTGCGCTGCGTGACGCAGCCAACCTGACCGGCACCAAATACGGTTGCGGCAACGGTGATTGCGGTGCCTGCACCGTGATCGTCGATGGCGCTGCCTTGCGATCGTGCCTGATAACCATCGCCGAGGCTGAGGGGCGCTTCATCACCACGATCGAGGGGCTGTCGGATGACCGCTCGCACCCCGTGCAGCAGGCCATGGTTGCCGAGCAGGCGGTGCAGTGCGGTTTCTGCACCCCCGGGATCGTCATGGCCGCGGCGGCCTTGCTACAAAACAATCCCTCGCCAACCGAAGCCGACATAAAGGCTGCCGTTCCGAACCTTTGCCGCTGCGGTGTTTATCCCCGGCTGGTGCGCGCAATCGAGCGGGCAGGGCGGGTTTCGCGCCGCAGGGAGACGATCAGTGCCGCGCCTGCCCCGGGCATCAGCGCCGAAGACGCTGCCAAGGCTGTGCCGGCGATGCGCCCGCTCCCCCGAAACGAGGAAGCGGGCACTTCGGAAGGTAACTGAACGATTTAGAGTTTGAGTTTCACGCCGACGGTCGCGCTCAGCGGGTTGCCGGGCTGGATGTTGTTGTTGCCGTGCGCGCTGGGATAGTAATTTTCGTCGAGCAGGTTCTCGATGTTTACCTGCATCGAAATGCGGTCGTTTACATCCCAATAGCCAGCGAGGTCGAAGCGCACATAGTCCGGCAGGACGACGTCTCCTGAAATGCTGGCGAACTGTTCGTCCTGGTAAATTGCGCCCAAGCCGATGCCAAAGCTTTCGGTCAGGTCGACCCTGTTCCAAAGGGCGATCTGGTGCTTGGGCAACTGGTGCAGGCGGGTTCCCGCCACTGCACTCTCTGTATCGCTGATGATTTCACCGTCGAGATAGGTGTAGCCGAGGTTCGCCTGCCAGCTGGGCAGGATTTCGCCGGCGATGCTTGCTTCGAAACCGCGAACGCGGCTCTTGCCTGTAAGGACGATGAAGCCGGGGTTGAGCGGATCTTCTGCGGTGGTGTTCGAGCGTTCGAGCTGGAAGACTGCAGCGGTTGCAAACAATTGGGGACGCGGCGCCCACTTGATGCCAGCCTCGATGTTCTCGAACTTTTCGGGCTCGAGCGTTGCATCGAGATCACTCAGGCTCGAAAACTGGTCGCCCGACTGCGGCAGGAAACTGGTCGAGTAGCTGGCGTAGATCGACAGGTTCTGCGCCGGTTTCAGAACTGCCCCGAAACGCGGGCTCCACTTCTCGTCGACCCTGTTGTTCCTGGTCGCGCTGAGAAGGTCTGTCAGGTCGAACCGGTCGTAGCGGATGCCGCCGATGAGTTCGACGAGGCCGAAATCGAGCTGTTCCTGGACATAGGCCGAGAACGTGTCGAGCGTGGAGTTGGAAGCGCGGGTCAACGCTCCGACCGACACGTTCGGTACGTCGAGAACGCGCTGGAGGGTCACCGTCGAGCTACCGTCGAACTCGATGCCGTTGCGCGAGGCCACGGTATCCTGTGTCGAAACCTCCACGCCTGCCAGCGTCGTACTTCCCACGCCGCCAAATTGCGTATCCCACACCAGATTGGCCTGGCCGATCCAGTTCTGGCGGTCGGTATTGCTGGTGTAGCCGCCCAGAGTGACATTGGTCCCGTCGGTACCGGTCGGAACGACATTGCCGTAGTACTTGTCGTAGTCGGCATATTGGCCGGAGACATTGAGCGTCAGTTCGTCGGTGAATTCGTGATCGAGCCGAAGCTTGGCGATGTGGGCGACATTAGTAGCGAGGTTGAAGTCGGCGCTGCCGAAGAAGGTTTTGTCGTACCCTGCCAGAGGTGCCTGGTCGAGCGAGGGAATGCCGCGATCGGTGACGCGGCGATCGTTGTCATAGGTGTAATGGGCGGTCAGCTGGGTCCGATCGCCAAGGCGGAATGTCAGGGTCGGTGAAATACCGAAAAAGCGACCGTCATAGAAATCGCGCGCATTGTCGAATTCCTCGTAAGCGACGTTGATACGGCCCGCGATATTGTCGTTGAGCGGGGTGTTCGCGTCGATCGAAAGATCGAAGGCGCCGAAGCTATCGACCGATGCGCCGAGACCGACGTCGGCATTATCGAATTCCGCCTTCTTGCTGACTCGGTTGATGACGCCGCCGCCACCGCCACGGCCGAAAATCAGCGCATTTGCGCCTTTCAGGATTTCGATGCGCTCGACGTTGTAGAGCGGGCGATAATACTGCGCATCGTCACGCAGGCCGTCGAGATAGAAGTCGGCAGTGCTGGCCTGGCCGCGAATATAGACTTGGTCGCGGTGCCCTTCGCCCGTATCGAGCGAGATACCCGGGACATAGCGCAGGGCATCGGCGAGCTGCGTAATCGCCTGGTCGTCCAGCTGGTCATCGGTGATGAAGGTGATCGTCTGCGGTACTTCGATCAGCGGCGTCGGCGTCTTCGTCCCGGTGGAACCGTCATCCTCGACATAGCCTTCGATTTCACCTGTCACGACGATCGTTGTCGGCAGGTAATCGCGATCTTCCGGGGCAACTGCGACGGTGGCGAGAGCCGGCGAATGCGCGAACACGGTGAGCGCTGCCGAAGTCAGGAAGGTCGAGCGGGAGGAAAGGAATTTCATGTAAAACTTTCTTGCGAATGATTCTCGTTAAACGCCCGCTATTGCGAATAAGTCGCAATTGCAATCATGATCTGGCTATTGCGGAAAAATCAATGATTGTTATCGGGACGAGCGGATCAATCGATCACACTCTGAAGAACCGGATATCGAGAGGCGGCACAGATGCAGGCGACAATTTGGCACAACCCCAAATGCGGGACCTCTCGCAAGACGCTCGCAATCCTCGAAAACCTCTCGTCGGTCGATGTGATCGTCGTGGAATATCTGAAAGAGCCACCGTCCGCCGAGAAGCTCGCGCAACTTTATCGCGATGCCGGGATCACTCCTCAGCAGGGTCTTCGCATCCGGGGAACCGATGCCGAAGAGCGGGGCTTGCCGACGGCGGACGACGCGACTGTCCTGGCTGCAATGGCTGCAGACCCGATCCTGATCGAACGCCCGATCGTAGAGACCGAAAAGGGCACACGACTTTGCCGTCCTCAGGACAAGGTTCTCGAGATCCTCTGAACCGGGTCCCGCCGATACGGCGCTATCTCTTTGGCTCTGTCAGCACTTCGTCGTGATCGAGCTGTTTCCACCCGAGGACGAAGACGGCGAGGCAAAGCAGGCAGATCGTCGCGAAGCCGATGATTTCGTGATGGCCGTATAGCCACACGCCGATGGCTGGCGCGACGACATAGGCTGCGCCGTTGACCGAAGCGACGATGCCGCCCACCTGGCCCTGTTCGATGCGCCGCACGGCCAGCGAAGCACCTGCGGTGAAACCCGGGCGGTAAAGGCCGAAGCCAAGCGATGCGATCGCAAAACCGACGGCAATCGCGTGAAGGTCGTGCGCCACCGCGAAGAAAACCGTACCGATTGCAGCCAGCGCCACACCCCACATCGTCGAAGAGCGCGGACCAAGCTTCAGCATCGGGATAAGGCCCCATTGCGCCAGGAGGGTCGCGATCGCTCCGCACATCAGGACAAGCCCGATGGGGCCGGTACCGGCATCGGGATTTTCGCGCAGTCCGAGCCGGTCGAGAATGAAAAACCCGATGATGCCCATCATCGCGGCCTGGGCATGGCCACCGAGCAGGCCTGCGACAAGCCATGGGCGCAAGCGCTGGTCGCGCCAGCTGAGGTCGGGGATTTCCTGCGTCAGCGAGGCTTCGCTGCTCTGGTCATGTTCCCCGATCTCATCATCATCGTCGTCGTTGCTATCGCGCAGGTTGGAGTTCGAGCTGGCACTGAAAGGCGCAGCGACAACTGCGCCCCGGGCGGCAAAAGTCGGGTCGTCGTTGGGAAGCCTCAGGCGCAGCGCCAGGAGAACGACCGCAGCGATCAGCGCGAAGGCGAAGAACGGGCCGACAAGACCTGTCTCTGGAAATACGAGCAGCGGAGCGAGCGCCGGACCGATGACCGTACCCAGGCCAAAACTTGATGCAATCAGGGCGAGGGCCTGTGTCCGTTCGCTGCGCGGCGTACGGCTGGCAACATAGGCCTGCACGGCGGGCGGAGCGGCAGAGCCGAAACCGCCGTAGAGACTGCGCGCGGCAGCGAAGAACAGCAGCGTCATTACTGCCGACAGGAAGCCATGCAGACCGAACCACAGCACGAGGCCGCACAGCGCCATCGAGGATATGAAGCCGACAAGCCCCATCGCCATCATTGCCTTGCGGCCCCTGCGATCGGACCGACGGGCCCAGATCGGGGCACAGATGACCCACAAAAGCGCTGACCAGGTGTAGGCAAGGCTGATCCATACGTCGGAAACGCCAAGGGCCGTACCGATGGACGGCATGACCGATTGCATCGCCGTGTTTCCGGCTGCAGTCACGAGCATCACGAGGAACAGAAGGATCATCCGCTCGCGCGAAATCGGTCGATGGGCGGGGGGTGCTACCGCCTGGGTACCTTGAGGTTCTCTCGGATCGGCTTCTGACATGACCGGACCGGCGCTAGACCTCCTTTGACGTGCTTGCAATGGATCGACGCATCTGCGAGGCCCGTGGCTTTGGCATCGGGGACAATACCGAATGAATTCAGACGGTCTGGCAATCGGCGAAAGAGGCGGCTGGCGAGATCGTTTCGCACTTTATGCCGCGCAATGTTCGGTGTTCTTCCGGGGGTTCATGGAACACCCACGCATGGTCGGCTCGATCATCCCGTCCTCGCGCTTTACTGTCCGCCGCATGTTGGAGCCGGTCGACTGGCGTAGCTGCAATCTGTTCGTCGAATACGGCCCGGGCATCGGCACGTTCTGTCGCCCCGTCCTCGACCGGCTAAGCGGCGATGCGACCCTGATCGTGATCGACACCAACCCGCTCTATATCGAGTACTTGCAGAAAACGATCCGCGACAAACGTTTCCGCGCGGTGCTCGGCTCGGCAGAAAATGTCGAGCAGATCGTCCGCGATAATGGCTTCGACCATGCGGACTACGTGCTTTCAGGCTTGCCGTTCTCGACCCTTCCGGCAGGCGTCGCTCCCGCCATCGGGGCGGCAACACACCGCGTGATCCGCCCCGGCGGGGCATTTCTGGTGTATCAGTTCACTGCTGCCTGCCTGTCGGTGATGCGCCCCCATTTCGAGCGCATCGATGAAGGCTTCGAATGGCTGAATATCCTGCCGTGCAAACTGTTCTGGGCATGGAAGTCCGAGTAGCCGTTACTCGAAGGTTTCGCTCACTTCCGAAGTCGTCGGCCCGCCAAGCTGGCGATGCACTGCAGTGAGTGCAGCGTAGAAGATCAGCAGGAAGACGGCGTTCACCAGGCTGGAAACCACGCCGTTGCCGATCAGCTCCACTTGTCCGCCGATTGCTGCGAACAGAACACCGAGCACCATGGTCACGACTGCGGTGACGACCATGATCGCGATGAACAGCAGGAGGAAGAAGCCGAAGATGCGCAGGCTGTTGCCCTTGGTCAGCGCCCATGAACGGCGAAGGATAGCGACCGGGTTCATCAATCCTTCGGCAGCGACGACAGGGGCCGCGAGCGAAAACTTCACCATCACATAGACGCCGATCACCGCCGCTATCAGGGCGAGAAGAGCAACGATTGCAGGAGCGCCGGCTGCACTCGCAATCCCGATCGGAATGCCCAGCACGACCATCAGGCCGAAAATTGCCAGCATTTGCGACAGGAAGTAAGGGAGGAACCCCTTGGCACCGCGCGATAGTGCCTCTCCCACGGTCGGGCGAGAGCGGTCCGACATCAGGACGAGGATCGCCAGCATGCCGATGATCTGGGCGACACTGACCAGCAGGAAAGCCCACCAGTATGTCGAATACATGGCAGTGAGCGCCGCCAAGATCTGTTCGGGATCGTCACCCGGCTGCGCTGCCGCCATGGTTTGCGGCAGAAGCAGGCTGAGCGCGAGGTAGGGGAGAAAGAAGAACACGCCTGCCACGACGGCGATCATGCTCTTGTTGGCGGCAAGCATGGCCGTTGCCGAATTCCACGCACGACCCATGTCCAGTTTCATCGATATTCCCCTCGTTTCGCGCATGGCTGATTTGCCTCTTGATAAGCGCGATCAATATCCCCACGCAATCCGGCATGTCCGAATGCACCACAGATGTGATCGAATGGCGCCGCGAAACCGCGCAGGTGCCCTATCGCGTCTCGCTGGAAGAGATGGAGAGGCGCAACGCCGCGATTGCCGCAGGCGAGGAGCGCGAACTCGTCTGGCTGCTGGAGCATCCGCCCGTCTACACGGCCGGGACGAGCGCGGATGTAGCCGAATTGCTCGACCCGAGATTCGAGGTCGTAGAGGCAGGGCGCGGAGGCCGTTATACCTATCACGGTCCCGGACAGCGGGTCGGATATGTCCTTCTCGACCTCACCAAACGGGGCAAGGACGTGCGCTGTTTCGTCCATTCGATCGAGCAATGGGTCATAGCGACGCTGGCCGATTTCGGGGTCGAGAGCTGGGCGGTCGATGGCCGCGTGGGCATCTGGACCCGGGACATCGATGGGCGTGAGGCAAAGATCGGCGCGATTGGCGTCAGGGTCCGCCGCTGGGTCACGATGCACGGCTTTTCGGTTAATATCGACCCCGACCTGTCGCACTTCGGCGGAATCGTGCCATGCGGCATCGAAGAATTCGGGGTCACCAGCCTGGCGCGGCTGGGGATCGACATTTCGCCGCAACAATGGGACGAAGCATTGATCGCGCGTGCGCCGGGCTTTCTGGCCGCACTCGCCAAGGACAAGGGAAGCTGTTCATGAAAAACTTCGCGGCATTCGCCATGCCGGTATTGCTGCTGGTGTCAGCCTGCAATGACGAGTCCGAGATCGCCCGCGAAACCGGCGATGCCAAGGAGGCAGAGGGCGAGGTTCTGGGTGGTTCGATCAGCGACGACATGTTGCCGCTGGGCGAATTGAAGTCGCAGTCCCCGCCGCTCAAGGAAGCCGCGAAACCGGCCGACACTGCGGCGACTGGCAACGCTGATGCGTCGCAATCGGAAGACGAAGCCGCTCCCGAAACGGAAGAGACCGCTGCCGAACCGGAAGAAGGTTGAGCAGCGGCCCCTGACCGCGTCTTATTCGTCCATCGTCGGGTAATCGGTGTATCCGGCAGGGCCGGGGAAATACCAGCTCTTGGGCACGTCCTTGTTGGGCGCCCACTCCGCACCCGCCTTGATCCTTTCGGCGAGGTCAGGGTTGGAAATGTAGGGCCGGCCGAAGCTGATCGCATCGCATTTGCCGGCCTCGACATCGGCGACCGCCTGCGCAGCGTCGTAATCGCTGTTGAGGACGAGCGGCCCTGAATAAAGCGAGCGGATGAGCGGGCTTTGCTTCGGCACATCGGTTGCCCCGAACGTGCCGTCGGGGCCCGGTTCACGCAGTTCGAGGAAGGCCAGGCCCAATTCCTCGATCACCTTGGTCGCAGCGCCAAAGGTTGCAGCCGGATCGCTGTCGTCGCAGCCCTGCGTCTCGCCATTAGGAGACAGGCGGATGCCGACCCGATCGGCTCCCCAGACATCGACCAGTCCTTCGAGGACTTCGCGCATGAAGCGGGTGCGGTTTTCCGGGCTGCCTCCATATTCGTCTTCGCGCAGGTTGGTGCCATCGCGAAGGAACTGGTCGACCAGATAGCCATTCGCGCCGTGCAGCTGGACACCATCGAAGCCAGCCTTCTTCGCGTTTTCGGCTGCCTTGCGATAGTCTTCGACGACGCGCGGGATCTCGTCCTTGTCGAGAGCGCGGGCCTGTTCGTAGGGCTTGCGTCCTTCAGGAGTATGCGCGTGATCGGGCGCAGTGGTGGCGCTGGCCGACACCGGAGGCTTGCCGCCCAGGAAATAGGGATGGACGATGCGGCCCATATGCCAGAGCTGCATCACGATCTTGCCGCCAGCTTCATGGACAGCCTGCGTCACCGGCTTCCAGGCTTCGGTTTGTTCGTCGCTCCAGATGCCGGGGGCCGATGGCCAGCCCAGCCCTTCGCGGCTGATGCCGGTCGCTTCGCTGATGATCAGTCCGGCGCCGGAACGCTGGCGATAGTAGAGAGCCATGAGGTCATTGGGAACGAACGGCGGTTCAGCTGCACGGCCACGCGTCAGCGGTGCCATGAAAATTCGGTTCTTGGCTTCGATCGCCCCCAGGGTGATCGGCTGGAAAAGTGCTTCGTTCAATGAACTGTCCTCTCGCTGTGTCGATGTTTTCGGCTTCGCACTTGGGCATTGCAGGGCTAGGGCGCAACAATGAAAAACTCCGGGGGTGAAAAACCAGCGTTGGCGTCGCCGCGCGCGTGGCTGCTGCTCGCCGCGCTGCTGGCTGGCAATATCGCGCTTGCTCTCGGCCCGCTTTTCGTCCGTCTCGCAGACACAGGTCCCGTTTCCGCTGCATTCTGGAGGCTGTCGCTGGCGCTCCCCTTCCTCGTCCTGTTTGCACGAATCGGCGGCCAACCCTTGCGCGGGATCCCTCGCCGCACATTGATGCTGGTCGCGCTGGGCGCAGTCACCTTCGGGCTCGACCTTGCGAGCTGGCATGTCGGTATCGAGCGCACCCGGGTCGGGAATGCGACGCTGTTCGGAAACGCCGGCAGCATTGTCCTGCTGGTCTGGGGCTTCATCATTGCGCGCAGCCTGCCGCGAAGGCTTGAAATACTCGCGATCGTGAGCGCGCTTGGCGGTGCGGCCATCCTGATGGGGCGCAGCCTCGAAATCTCCGTGACGACACTCATCGGGGATCTGTTCTGCCTGACCGCG
Source organism: Altererythrobacter epoxidivorans (assembly GCF_001281485.1). Taxonomy (NCBI): domain Bacteria; kingdom Pseudomonadati; phylum Pseudomonadota; class Alphaproteobacteria; order Sphingomonadales; family Erythrobacteraceae; genus Altererythrobacter; species Altererythrobacter epoxidivorans. The sequence continues at coordinate 1,996,042 of NZ_CP012669.1, read as the reverse complement.
GGGTTGCTCTATGCAGTTTACCTGCTGACGCTGCAGAACGCGCGCGGCACGATCGGGGGATGGAGCCTGCTGGTCTGGGTCAGCATTTTCGCAAGCCCACTGCTGCTTGCAATCTCGCTGGCGAATGGCGAGCCGTTCTGGCCGACCGACTGGCGCCCCATCGTGGCGCTCTTCATCAGCAGCCAGCTGATCGGGCAGGGCTTGCTGGTTTTTTCCTTGCGCCATTTTCCGCCGCTGATCATTGGCCTGGCGCTGCTGACGCAGCCGGCCGTCGCCGCGCTGTATGGCTATCTGATCTTCGGCGAAGCGCTCGCCTTCATCGATATTGCCGGGATGGTCATGCTCGGCTCGGCGCTCGTCCTGGCACGCGTTGCCCGGCGTGATGACGCGCCATCGACCGCCGCGACACTGGATGCTACTCCGCCAACTCCCCTAGGAGAGGAAAGACCATGAAACTAGCCGCCCTTGCCCTCGCATCGACCAACCTCGCGCTTGCCGGATGCGCCAGCTATCCGGTTACCGAAGAATTGCGGGCAGAGGCGCAGGGCGAAGTCGCCGATGTGGCATTTGAAGCGCTCGGCAAACGCTACATCGACGGGATGATCGCGCTCAATCCGGTCGCTGCAACGCAGCTTGGCGATCATTCGCGCGATAGCGACCTGCCCGATGTTTCAGCGACAGGCCGGGCGGCGCAAAAGCGCATGTCGCAGGCAATGCTCGAGGCGCTTAAGACGATCGACAAGAGCGCGCTCAGCCGGGAGAACCAGGTCGATTACATGCTTCTCAAGAACGCGCTCGAATACGAGCTTTGGAGCATGGATACAGAGCAGCAATGGGCATGGAATCCCCAGTATTACAACGATCTTGCATCCTATTCGCTCTATGGCCTCGTTGCGCGCGACTATGCACCGTTTCCCGATCGCTTCGATCACATCGTCGACCGGATGGAGAAGCTTCCGGCGATGCTTGCCAGCGCGCGGCGTCAGATCGACGTTGCTCGGGTCCCCAAGATCCACGCCGAAACCGTGTCGAAACAGAATGCCGGCATTCTCGCCATCGTCGAGGGCCTGATCGAACCGCAGATCGAGGCCAATGGTCTCGACCGGACGCGGTATGATGCTGCCAAGGAGGGCCTGGTAAAGGCTATCGGAGAACATCAGGAATGGCTCGACGAGGTGGTCGTCCCGGGAGCCAAGGGCGATTTCCGGCTCGGTTCGGAAAAATACGCCGCCAAGATGGCCTATGCCTTGCAGAGCTCGATGTCGGTTTCACAGCTGAAGGCACGGGCAGAGCAGGCTTATACGGAAACCCGTGCTCACATGCTTTCGGTTGCTTCCAAGATCGGCGATTGCGGATCGATAGAAGCGCGCAATGCGGCGGCGCGGCAGCAGGCCGTGATCGAATGCGGCCTCGAAAAAAGTTACGAAAACCGCGCCCCGCGTGACGGGCTGGAAGAGGCCGCTCGCGCCACGCTGGCCCAAGCGATTGCCTTCACCAACGAAAAAGGCTTCATCGACCCGATGGACGGCGAGGTCGAGATCATCACCATGCCGGAATTCTGGCAGGGCAATGCCGTTGCCTATCTCGATGCGCCGCCACCGCTCCAGCGCGATCTGGCCGCCTATTACGCAGTCTCGCCGATCCCCGACGACTGGAGCGAGGAGCAGGCGACCAGCTTCCTGAAGGAATACAACATTTCGATGTTGCACCTCCTCTCCATCCACGAGGGCGTTCCGGGCCACGCGTTGCAACTCGATCATTCGAACAAGTACGACAACCTGCTGCGTTCGGTCCTGGGCAGCGGCCCCTTCGTCGAAGGCTGGGCTGTCTATTCGGAAAAAGTGATGGCCGATGAAGGTTATCTCGGCGGTATCGAGACCGAGCAGGGCCGCTATTTCCTGCTCAACGGCCTGAAATTCCGTCTGCGCGCGATCATCAACACATTGCTCGACATCGGCATCCACACGGAAGGGATGGACCGGGAAGCAGCGATGACATTGATGATGGAAGGCGGCTTCCAGCAAGAGCGTGAGGCTGCTGGCAAGTGGACCCGCGCCAACCTCGGTTCGACCCAGCTGCTCAGCTACTTCACCGGCTATTCCGAACATGTTGCCTTGCGCGAAGAGGCAGAGAAACGCTTCGGATCACAGTTCGACCAGCGCGCCTATCATAACGAAATCCTCGCCCATGGTTCGCCGCCGGTGAAATACGCCCGCGCCCTGCTGTTCGACCTTCCTATCGAATAGCTACCTTCCAAATCGTGCGTCGAAATCGGCTGCATGACGTTCGAAGCGTTTGAGATCCGCACCGACCAGTACCAGCCGCGCCTGTTCCGCGAGCAGGTGCTTCTGGTCGCGCAGGATTTCGCGTCGCCTTGAATCCTTCATCGGGATCGCTGCGTTGGCGAGCGTATCGAGCATCACTTCGGAGGCGATCGGCGAGCTGGCCACTGCGCTTCGGATGGCACCGAACCCCCGATCGACATAGTGCTGGAAACCGTCGGGAAGCGGGATGACGGGGCAGTTCTCGGCATCTTCGCCGCAGATGTCCTTGCGCAGGTCGCGTCGACCGATTTCCGATGTCGCCGCGCCGAGCCAGTGCAATGACGTGATCGCGGTGAAAGGGTCGTTGATACCGGGAGAAAGGGCTCGCAGGCCGATCTCCACCAGTTCATCGATCAGGAACTGCGGGTCCTGTTCGGGCGTGCGCGAGGGGCCAAGCGTGAAGCAAGCGCGAACGCGGCTTTCGATCTTTTCCGGAGTACAGCCCTTGATCTCCATCAGCGGGAGGTCACGATGGACGAAGTCGCCCGTCCTGACCTTTAGCGAGAATGTGCAGCCACAGTCGCGGGCGATCCGTTCGAGGTCCTCGAAATCGATAAGCTGGACGTAGCCCGTTTCCCACGCGGTCAGCGGTTCTCCGCCGGGTTGCTCGACCGCATCGGAGAAGGTGTCTTCAACCGGGTAGGTCTCACGGATAGCATCCAGCAGGCGCGAGCCGATTCCTTCCAGCACCTTGTTGATGCGGATCGAAGAGGGGATGTGGTTGAGGAAATAGACCAGCACAGCGACGCAGATCGCCATCAACGCATAGGCGACGAGCAGCGATAGCTGGGGCGTGAAACCGGGCAGGGCGGTCGCCGCGGCGTCTGCCCCAGTCGCGGGCGTTTCGTCTTCTGCCCGGACGGCGCGTAACACGACGAGCGCATAAACGAAGCTGCTGATGAAGGTCGCTAGGCTCAGCTGGTTGCCGCGATCTTCCATGAAGTTGGTGAGTAGGCGCGGGCCGTAATTGCCGCTGGCATAGGCAACCGCTGCAATCGTGATGGAAAAGACGGTCGAGGCAACGCCGATCATGCTGCCTGCCATAACGGTCAGCATGTCAGCCGCGCCCTTGGGCCGCGAGGGCACGAGCCAGTTCACTTCGTTCAGGAATTCGGCAAACCCGTTCCGGTCGAGCCAGATCATCACCAGCGCGAGGATCGCAGCCGAAAGCGAAAACAGCGCCGGGTAAAACCAGTAATTGGCGTTGAGGCGCGCCCAGAAGAAACGGATGTCAGCGGTCATCGGTAATGCAAACGCACCACTGCGCGAGTTTATCCGACCCGCTCGAAAACGACGAAGACGCCGTTCGATACTTCTGCGAAGGCAAAACTGTGCCTCTCGCCCCGATGGATGCCGGACCTGACCGAAAACTCGCGGCGATACCCATAGATCGGATCGCGCAGGGTGACCGAGCCCTCGCTATCGCCGCACACAGTCCAGTAATTGCACGGTCAATGCGGCAGCGCTTCTCCCTGATCGGGCGTTCCCGAAAAACGCCATCCCTTGAGGCCGTTGAGAACCCGCGCCGTCAGGCTCATCAATCGGCCTTGAACGGCACCTCGCCCAGGTCTCCCTTGCCGATGGTGCCGCTTGTCATTTCCAGCATGCGATCGAGGCTCTGCTTGGCCTTCAACCGCAGCCCTTCCTCGATCTCGATCCGCGGTTCCAGATCGCGGAGCGCGACATAGAGCTTTTCCATCGTGTTGAGCGCCATGTAGGGGCAGATGTTGCAGCTGCAATTGCCGTCGGCACCCGGCGCGCCGATGAAGGTCTTTTCCGGCAGCGCCTTTTCCATCTGGTGCATGATGTGCGGCTCGGTCGCGACAATCAGCGTGTCACCTTCGAAGGTCTGCGCGAACTGCAGGATGCCGCTGGTCGAACCGACGTAATCGGCGTGATCGATGATTGACGGCGGACATTCGGGATGTGCTGCGATCGGCGCGCCCGGATATTGTTCCTTCAGCTTGAGCAGTTCGGTTTCGCTGAAAGCTTCGTGCACGATGCATACGCCCGGCCACAGCAGCATTTCGCGGTTGAACTTGCGGCTCAGGTACCCGCCGAGGTGGCGGTCCGGTCCGAAGATGATTTTCTGGTCTTCGGGGATCTGCGCGAGGATGGTTTCCGCGCTGGAGCTGGTGACGATGACGTCCGAGAGCGCTTTCACTTCGGTCGAGCAGTTGATGTAGGTCAGCGCGATGTGATCGGGATGCGCCTCGCGGAAAGCCTTGAATTTTTCGGGCGGACAGCTGTCTTCAAGGCTGCAGCCTGCGTCCATGTCGGGAAGGACGACGATTTTTTCAGGGCTCAGGATCTTGGCCGTATCGGCCATGAACTTGACCCCGCAGAAAGCGATAACGTCCGCATCGGTTTCGGCCGCCTTGCGGCTCAATTCAAGGCTGTCACCGACGAAGTCTGCAATGTCCTGAATATCGCTGGTCTGGTAATAGTGCGCCAGGATGACTGCGTTGCGCTCTTTGCGCAGGCGGTCGATCTCCGCGAGAAGGTCCTCGCCGGCAGGCACTTTCGTCTCGATACTCATTCGCTTTTCCCGTCTGCTTCAGGGGGTTTCGTCCCCTCTATAGAGGCAACACACGGCAAGGCGAGTGCGTTCCTTCGAATGTCGGGTGCGCCTGGTTACATACCGGGCGGCAGGAACGCTTCTGCCGGGCGCTCGTCGCCGGGCGTGCCTGCGACATGACCTGCAACCCATGTCCGGGCATAACTGGTCGCGCCGATAACTTCGCCAATTCCCATGGCTGCGAGCGGGACGAGCAGCGCCCACCACCAGGCCTTGTGGACTTTGCCGTGCACGCGCCGGTCCATCATCATCCCTGCAAGGATGAACAGCGACATGACACCGAACAGTACGGGAAAGACCCAGGGGATCACGAAGGGCAGGGGAAGCAATCGCGCAATTCCGGGGGCGCTGACGGTCACCATCGCCCCGAACATCAATCGCTTGTGCCAGTCGCTCTGCTTGCGCATCCGCAGGGCAGCAAAGGCGAGCCCGCCGAAAGCCGCAAGGTGGAACAGGTTCACGACCAGAAATTCGCTTTGGTCGAAGAAAGGCGGTCCGCCCAGAACCTGCAACGTCTTGAACGTGAGCCATGCGCCAGCGGCCAGCATCAGCGGTATCCAGATTACCGAAACCTGGCCCAGCCGCATGTGCAAGGCCTTATTCCCGCGCGCGGCGAGCGTCGCCTGCGTGATGTAGAGCGCCACGAAACCAACGAAAAAGAATGCATGGATGTGATAGACTGCGGGGACATCGAAGCTGGATCGGCCCATCGCTGCGTTGATGGCAAAACCGCCAACGGTCATCACGCCGAGCAGCCAGCTCGCGATCATGAAGAACTTGTGTTCGCCGGCCATACCGGTCGGCTCATGTGCGATTGTTGCCATCGGCTTGTTTCCTCCCCCCGGAAAATTCAAGCGACCACCTGTTTTATCGGGCGAATTTGCCGACCGTATGGGTCGGGGTCAAGTTCCCGACTTTGGATCTTCCCCCTCGAACATCACCGTGACGCTGGCATTTTCATAGCCTGACACCTGCAAGGGGATGGCGAGGTTCTGCCTCACCGCTTCCTTTGCCGCCGTACGGGCGAGGGCGAGCACCTGCGGGTTCTTGGCAAAAACGGATGCGCGCTTTTCCGCCTGCGCCGAATTATTGCGCGACAGGTCGCTGCTGGCGTCGCGCGTGACATAGGCGCCCTCAGTGAAGATCCGCGCCTGCGCCTCGTCGAGGTTGGGCCGCGAAATCCGCAGCGGCGGGAGCGTTACTGAAAGGGTTTCGCTTTCGGCGTCCCAGGCAAACCGGTCTCGGTCCATCTGCGCCAGGTCGAGCCGATATTCGACGGTGGCCGGGATGATTGCCGCCTGCCGCGACTTGAGGAGGTCGAAGCCGGCTATCCCTCGCGTGTCGATGCTTTCCGCGACGACCTCGAAGCGGGAGGAGAAAACGGTCAGCGAATTCTGTTTCTGGAAGGCCAGCATGGCGCTTGCCACTGGGTCGCCTTCTTCCTTTTCGAAGAAAGCTTTCCAACCGAGCCATGCGGTCGCCGCAAGCAGGAGGATCACGATCAGCCATGGAACGGCCTGCACCTGCGCCAGCGGCTTGTCCCGCATCAATGGCAGCGCCACCTGCGGTTCGAGACCGCTCGATTTCAGATCGTCTGCCATATGTCCTCCGAACGGGCGACCATTCCGCGGCGTTCCAGGTCGAGAAGATGCGCTTCGACACTCATCTCGGCCGCCTTGTGGAGTCGCGGGTCCAGCCCCTTGTACATGTCGGGAATGAAGGCCGGGATCGGGCGAGCCTGTTCGCCCAGCAGGCGCAAGATCTGGTTTTCGCGCTGGCGGCGGTGGCCGATCATGCCGCGGACAAGTTGCCTCGGCTTGGTAATCGGTTCGCCGTGCGCGGAGTAATAGATCGTGTCCTCGCGCTCCTGCAGCTTCTCGAGGCTCTTCATGTAGAGGCCCATGTCCCCGTCGGGCGGGATCACGACGCTGGTCGACCAGCCCATCACGTGATCTCCGGTAAAGAGCGCACCGCTCTCCTCGAGCGCGAAACACAGGTGGTTTGACGTATGCCCGGGCGTATGGATCGCGCGCAGCGTCCAGCCCGGTCCGGACATCGCCTCTCCATCTTCCAGAACACGGTCTGGCTCATAGGTCGGGTCGAATGCCTCGTCCGCGCGCGGCCTGTCGGTATCGAGCACAAGCGGAGCGCATCCGACCACCGGAGCGCCCGTCATTGCCGCGATCGGGGCGGCGGCAGGCGAATGGTCGCGGTGCGTGTGGGTGCACATCAGCGCGGCAATCTCGGCATCGCCGACCGCAGCCATGATCGCATCGATATGCGCCTGGTCCGCAGGTCCGGGATCGATCACCGCCACGCGGTCACCGGCGCCGACGATATATGTCTGTGTGCCGGTATAGGTATACGGCGAGGGATTGGGCGCAAGCACGCGGCGAACCAGCGGCTCGAGCTGTTCCGCGACACCGGTCGGCCAGGGTTCTGGTGGAAGGGCCATGGCTTGCATATGGCGACGAAGCTGGCAGAAGTCACGCAACCGCTGCGGTATGGGAGCTCAAATGTCCGAATTCATTCTCGTTCTCGATGAAGGGACAACCTCGACGAGAGCGATGCTGTTCGGCCTGGACGGCAGTTTCCACGGAAGCGCACAGCAGGATATAACGCAGCACTATCCGCGCGCGGGCTGGGTCGAACACGACGCAGACGAGATCTGGTTCCGCACCCTCGACTGCGCTCGGCAGGCGATAGAGAAGGCAGGCGGCGCAGATCGCATTGCCTGCATCGGCATCACCAACCAGCGGGAAACGGTTGTCGCCTGGGACAAGCAAAGCGGCAATCCGCTTTGTCGCGCCATCGTCTGGCAGGATCGCCGGACAGCCGATTTCTGCGAGAGCCTGAGATCAGCAGGGCATGAGGCCGAGGTGCAACGCCAGACCGGCCTGCTGCTCGATCCCTATTTCTCGGGCACCAAGATGCGCTGGATGCTCGACAATTTTGAAGCGGTTCGGGCAGCAAGGGACGCCGGAAGTCTGGCATTCGGCACGATCGAGAGCTGGCTGATGTTCAAGCTGACCGGCGGCGCACATCTGACCGATGCAAGCAATGCGAGCCGCACCTTGTTGATGGGGCTCGGCGACGAGGGTTTCGAGCCCAGGCTGTGCGAACTTTTCGGTGTGCCGACCGCGGCGCTGGGCGAGGTCGTCGATAACGCCGGACCGTTCGGCGAGACCGATGCAGCATTGTTCGGCCAGGCGATTCCGATCACGGGCCTCGCCGGGGACCAGCAATCGGCGACCATCGGGCAGGCCTGCCTCGAACCGGGCGAAACCAAGGCGACATATGGCACGGGAGCATTCGTGCTTACGAACATGGGCGGCGACATTCCGGTCTCTGACCATCGCCTGCTGGGGACTGTCCTGTACCAGTTTGGCGGAAAGCGGACATATGCACTCGAAGGGTCGGTCTTCGTTGCGGGCAGCCTAGTGCAATGGCTGAGGGATTCCCTCGGCATCGTCGATGTTGCCGCGCAGACGGAGGAGCTTGCCCGCTCCATCGAGGACACTGGCGGCGTCACCATAGTCCCGGCCCTTGCCGGGCTGGGTGCTCCGCACTGGCGTGCCGAGGCTCGAGGGGTCATCACCGGTTTGAGTTTTCACAGCGGCAAGGCCGAAGTGGCGCGCGCCGCGCTGGAAGCCATGGCGCATCAGACATTCGACCTGGCAGAAGCCTTTGCCGCCGACGGCGCGTCTTGGGGCAAGCTCAAGATCGACGGCGGGATGAGCGCCAACGACTGGATGGCTCAGGACCTTGCAGATTTTCTCGACCTGACTGTCGAGCGCCCCGAATTCGTCGAGACGACCGCGCTCGGCGCAGCGATGCTCGCTGCAGTCGGTGCGGGTCTCTACGAGGACCTGCCGACGGCGGCCAAGCAGATGCGCGGGACGCTGAGCCGGTTCTCTCCGCATATGGAAGACGGTGTTCGCGCCGAACGACTTGCCCGATGGAGGAAAGCGCTGGCCGCAGCCTGAACGCGCGCCGGCGTCAGCCGTGGCGTTCGTTGCCGGCCTGGATTTCGCGTTTCAGCAGCGCCTGACCCAATCGTTCGTGCAGGCGGCGCACGGTCGGCTGGACTTCGAAATCATCGCGCCAGGCGCTGTCGAGGCGGGCGATCCGGTTGTGCAGCCGCATCGTGTCTTCGATCAGTTCACGGGTCGGCTCTTCCAGCAGGTCCATGTCTTCGTCGCGGGACGGTCGGTCTTCGGGAAGCTTGCTGTGCTTGCGAAGCTGGCTTTCGGTCAGTTCGCCGGAAAAATAGGCTCGCTGGTTCAGCAGCCAGGCCAGCACGTGCATCATGCGGGTGGTCGCCTTCAGCCCCTCGCTCGACAAGGCAAGCCGCAGGTGATCGTTGGTATCGGCGGGAAGGTCGTTCATGCCCAGTGCGAAGACCGCACGTACTTCGTCGGCCAGCAGCAAGGCTTCGCTGTAAAGCGCCTCGATGATCGGACGGGAAAGGTTGCTAGTCTGGGCCATTGATCGGACGGAATCTATTCACCGCGAGACTCGCGCGCCAGTGAATCAACCATAATATCCCTAGGCTTCTCGAAAGCTGTCCCGCCGTGGCACACATTTGGCCCGGCGAAACGACGCAAATCAGGCGATTATGTCGGGAAGCAGGCTGTCCTCGATCAAGGAAATCTGGTCCTTCAGACGCAATTTGCGTTTCTTCAGGCGCGCAATCTGCAACTGGTCCGTCGACCCCGCGTCGGTAAGCGCTGAGATAGCCGCATCGAGATCGCGGTGTTCGGTGCGCAGCAATTCCAGCCGCTTGCGCATCTCTTCGTCGGTCACTCGCAGCACCCTTCGTTTGATCCGGTTTCTGGCACGCTTGTCCGGATGCGCCGGTTTACTATCGGCAAAGTCCTTTACCTCAATAGGCATCATGTGTTTTGATGACAATTCGCGGTTCGTCCGCGCTTGGACGAGTCGCTTCGAAGGGGGTCGCAACCTCTTAAGGAGAACCTAGATGGCATCATCGTCCCACGTCACCGCGCTACAGTCCAAGCACGCCGGTCTCGAGGCCCGGCTGCGCGAGGAAATGAACCGGCCCGCGCCAGACGATGTGATGATCCAGCAACTCAAGAAGCGCAAACTGCAGATCAAGCAGGAAATCGCGCAAGCCTGACGCGGAGATCTTTCCGCCAAATAGCACCTCGCCCGCTTTGAAAGCGCGGGCGAGTGTGCCGAAACATTTGTTGCATTTCGCTTTTACCAACGGGTGCTATAGTCGCATTCCGACATGTCAGCTGTATTCGCCGCCCGCCAGATTCTTACCCGACTTCACGAGGTCATGGCCTCGCGCATGCATGCGCAGGGGAAGCTCGACCGCGTGGTCGAGATCATCGGCGAAAGCCTCGATAGCGAGGTCTGCTCGATCTACCTTCTTCGCGAGGGGATGCTCGAACTCTATGCAACGCAGGGCCTGAACAAGAGCGCTGTCCACGTCACCCGCATGGCCATCGGCGAAGGTCTCACCGGCACGCTGGTGCAGAATGTCGAGACGCTGAACCTCGCAGAGGCGAAGGCTCATCCCGACTTCCAGTACCGGCCGGAAACGGGCGAAGACAAGTTTCACTCCTTCGCCGGCGTTCCGATCGTCTATCGCGAACGCGCAGTCGGCGCGCTGAACGTCCAGCATGTAGAGCCGCGTCGCTATGAAGACGTCGAAATCGAAGCGCTTCAGACGACCGCAATGGTCTTGTCCGAACTGATCGCCAATGCCGGGCTGATCGACGAAGAGGAAACCGGCGGCCTGTCAGAAAGCCTCACCGGTATGCAGACGGTGGCCGGCCTGGCGCTGGTCAAGGGTTTGGGAAGCGGCCATGCGGTGTTTCACCAGCCTCGTATCACCATCGACCAGGTAATGGCCGAAGACATCGAAGCCGAGCGCCAGCGCGTTTACCGAGCGTTCGACAAGATGCGCGAGCAGATCGACAACATGGCGAGCCAGGCCGAATTTGGGGTCGGCGGGGAACATGAAGAGGTCCTCAAGACCTACAAGATGTTCGCCTATGACGAGGGCTGGTCGCGGCGCATCAACGAAGCGATCGACAGCGGACTGACCGCAGAAGCGGCCATCGAACGCGTCCAGCAGCGCACCCGTATGCGCATGCGCGAAATCGACGATCCATTGCTGATGGATCGGATGCACGACCTCGAGGATCTGGCGAACCGCTTGCTGCGCATCGTGTCGGGGCAACTGGGCACGGCTGCGAGCCAGGGTCTTCGACGCGACACGATCCTGCTTGCCAAGAACCTCGGGCCTGCCGAACTGCTCGAATACGACAAGCGGCGGCTGAAGGGTGTCATCCTCGAAGAAGGTTCGCTGACGGCGCACGTCGTGATCGTCGCCCGCGCTATGGGCGTGCCCGTGCTCGGCCGTGCGCGCGGTATCCGCGGGCTGGTGCGCGAGGGTGACGAGATCCTGCTCGATGCCGATCACGCCACCGCGACAATCCGCCCCACGGCGCAGGTCGGCGTTGCATTCGACGACCGTTTCGCCCGTTCGCGCGAGAAGCAGGCCGCCTATGCCAGCCTGCGCGATGTCGAACCTTTCACTCGTTGCGGAACGCGCATCCAGGTAATGCTGAACGCCGGCCTCCGCGACGACATGAGCGCGCTCGCCATGACTGGCGCCGACGGTGTCGGACTGTTCCGCACCGAATTCCAGTTCCTCGTTTCCGCCACCTTGCCCCAGCGCGACCGCCAGACACGACTCTATCGCGATGTGCTGGATGCAGCGGGTGAAAAGCCGGTGATCTTCCGCACCGTCGATATCGGCGGCGACAAGGCGGTGCCCTACCTGCGCGATGAAGTGGCCGAGTTCGATGAAAACCCGGCGATGGGCTGGCGGGCTCTGCGGCTCGCTCTCGAACGCGAGGGCCTGCTCAAGGTACAGGCGCGGGCGTTGCTGGAGGCTTCGGCCGGACGGCAGCTTTACGTGATGTTCCCGATGGTTTCCGAGCCTTGGGAATTCGATGCGGCCAAGCAGGTTTTCGAAGACCAGCTGAGTTACCTGAAAACGCGTAAGAAGATCCTGCCGGAATCAATCCGCTACGGCGCCATGCTCGAAGTGCCCGCGCTGGCAGAGGTGTTGGACGACCTGCTGCCAAGGCTCAGCTTCCTTTCCATCGGTACCAACGACCTGACGCAATTCCTGCTCGCAGCGGACCGCGCCAATCCGAAACTCGCCGAGCGCTACGACTGGCTCAGCCACTCGATCCTGCGCTTCCTGCGGCGGATCCAGCTCGCGACAGTCGGTTACGATGTCGATCTCGGCGTCTGCGGCGAGATGGGCGGGCGCAGGCTCGATGCGCTGGCTTTGCTCGGTATCGGCTACCGACGCCTCTCTATCACGCCTGCCGCGATCGGCCCGATCAAGGAGCTGGTCCGCAAGGTCGATCTGAAAGAGATTAGCGAAGCGATGAACACATGGCTCGCCGATCCTTCCCTCAACCTCAGGGCCGAGCTGGAATCCTGGGCGAGAGAGCGAGACATCGACATCGATTGATTCGCCTGAAACCGGCAGGATTGCGGCATTTTCGCCGCATCTGCCGCGCAATTCGCGCATCTCGTCCGATTGCGGAGACGAACGCACGACGTGCTGCTTGACACTGCGATGCAGCACATCTTTTCTGCGCCGCAATAAAAAATTCGCTATAGGGTCGTGTCATGGACGGGGACAACACTCTGGCAGCCGAAACGCCATCACGCGACGGTGCCGGGACAATTCTACGTAAAACTCGCGAGGCCAAGGGCCTCACTCTGGATCAGGTCGCGTCTGAGACCCGCATCCCGGTTCGCCATCTCGAAGTGATGGAAGAAGGCGATTTTGCCAACCTTCCGGCTCGCACATATGCGACCGGATTCGCCCGCACCTATGCCAAGATGCTGGGCCTCGATGCCGAGGAAATCGTCGCCAAGGTGCGCGAGGAACTGGCTGTCGAGGGTGACGGCTATCGCGAACGGGGCTCCACTTTCGAACCGGGCGATCCGGCAAAGATCCCTTCGGCAGGACTTGCATGGGCTGGCGGTATCGCGGCGATCCTGCTGGTGGCGGGTGCGATCGCGTTCTACTCGACCTATTACGGCGCCGGAACCGGTCCCGATCCATTGCAGGTCGAAGCCCCTGCAGTGACGGAACAGGTGGCCGCAGCGCCAGCCGATGCTGCCCAATCTGACAAGGCTGCCATTCCTTCGAACGGGCAGGTTGTTTTCACCGCCCTGGAAGATGGCATCTGGGTACGCTTCTATGACGAAGGTGGCGACAAGCTGCTCGAAAAGCTGATGGATTCGGGTGAGCGCTACGAAGTGCCGGCCGCAGCGAAACAGCCGCGCATCAATACCGGACGGCCCGATGCACTGGCGATTACCATCGGCGGGCAACAGGTGCCGAAGCTGGCGGAGGAGCCGGTGGTAATCGGTGATGCCCCCGTTTCCGCAGCTGCCTTGCTTGCCCGGGCAGAGGTCCCGGCTGGTGAGGCGACACCTGCACTCAACTGACGATTTCCCACGGATAAGGCGGCGCGCGTTCTCGACTTGGGGCGCGCGCTTCGCCACATATTCCGGGCGCGTTCATCCCGCGCCTTTATCGCTGTCGTTCGGAAAACGCGCCGAATGCGGCCGCAATTGTAAAGTTCTGAGGAGCCAAGAGCGATGTCGAAACGCTTCACTCAATTTTTCGGTCCTGTTCTGGCCGCTGCAGCCATGGCAACCATGGCTGTCCCAGCCGGGGCGCAGGACAAGGAAGAGGAAGCTCGCCTGCGCAAGATCGAGGCCGAAATTCGCGCGATCCAGCGTCAGGTGTTCCCGGGCGGTGACGGGCGCTTCTTCCAGCCCGAAATCACGGCCGGGACGCCAACCAGCAATGTCGCTGCTTCGAATTCGACCACAGCGGTAACGGATATTCTCTCGCGCCTCGACGCGATCGAGGGGCAGTTGCAGCGCCTGACCGCGCGCAGCGAAGAGAATGCGAACTCGATCGCCCAGTTGAACACGCGGCTTGCAGCCCTGGAAGTTACCACCGGCGCCGCGACGACCGAGGCGGCAGGCCCGACGGCACCTTCAGCCAATCTCAGTGCCATGACCGGTGGTGCGTCGCAGCCGGCAGTGTCGAAGCCGGCGACCAAGCCTGCTCCGAAGCCTGCCGAACCGAGCGGTCCCAGCCCGGAACGACTCGCTGCGGTGCAGGCAATCACCAAGCCGCAGACAGACGATCCGGGCGACGATGAATATTCCTATGGCTTCCGTCTCTGGGATGCAGGCTTTTTTCCAGAAGCGCGCCAGCAGCTGACGCTGTTCCTCGAAAAATATCCGAGCCATGCCATGGCGACCTATGGCCGTAACCTGCTCGGCCGCGCCTATCTGGACGACGGGATGCCGCGCGAGGCTGCGCCGTGGTTCCTCAAGAACTACCAGAGCGACAAGGGCGGGCGCCGCGCAGGCGACAGCCTGCTCTATCTTTCGGAAACGATGATCGCTCTCGGCGACACCAACCGCGCCTGCATCGCCTTGGCTGAATTCGGCGAAACCTATCCGGCGCTGGCGACCGGCCGTCTCAAGGACCAGTACGAGGCGAACCGGCGGATAGTGACCTGCAATTGATAGGTCGCTCGCACCCGAACTGATCGAGAGGTTTCGCGCCGATCTGGATGCTGTCTGGAACGGTGAGGGAAGGCTCGGGCTCGCCGTGTCGGGCGGTCCGGACAGTCTTGCGCTGATGCTGCTTATGCATGCGGCGTATCCGGGCGAATTCGAAGTTGCGAGCGTTGACCACGGCCTGAGGGCAGAAAGCGCGGCGGAATGCCGTTTCGTCGCTGGCGTCTGTGATGACCTGGGCATTGCCCACACCACACTCGCCGTCAAAGTCCGCGCAGGAAATATCCAGAGCCAGGCACGCGCGGCACGTTATCGAGCCTTGGCCAGCTGGATGGACGAAAACGGTTTGTCGGTTCTGGCGACGGCTCACCATGCTGACGATCAGGCGGAAACCATTCTGATGCGGCTCAACCGGGGGAGCGGCCTGTCCGGCCTCGCCGGGGTTCGACCGGTGGGTAAAGTTCCCGGATCAGGCCACCGCCTGATCCGTCCGCTGCTCGGTTGGAGAAAAGCCGACCTTGCGCAATTGGTAGCGGATTTCGGGATCGAACCGGTTGCCGATCCGTCCAACAGCGATGACCGTTTCGACCGCGTCCGGATTCGCAAGGCACTGGCGGAAAGCGACTGGATCGACGCAGCGTCATTGGCGCAAAGCGCGAGCAATCTGGCCGATGCGAAAGAAGCTCTCGACTGGATGGTCGAATGTGAATGGGACAGGCAGGTCGAACGGCGCGACGATACCTTGCTATATGTTCCCCAAGCTCCGCGCGCGATCAGGCTGGCGGTGCTCGAACGCGCGATCATCGAGTTTGGTGGAGAGCCGCGTGGCGGCGATGTCGCGAAATTGCTCGATACCCTGGAGCATGGCGGTTCCGGCAATCTGGCCGGAGTTCTTGCGAGCGTGACGAAGGACGGGTGGAGGCTGCGGCGCGAACCCCCGCGACGTCACTGACATCGCCCAACGCGCCGCAGCTTCCAGGAGCGCGGCCCTAGATGATCTTGTCCCCCAGTCCGATCATCTTGCCGCGCGTGATGATTACCTTGTCGCCCTTCTTGGCGATGGCAAAAAGCTTCTCTGCGAAATCGTCAGGCGTTCCGATGCAGCCGTGGCTGGCATAGCCATTGGCGACCGGCGAGCCGTGAATGGCTATGCCATCCCAAGTCAGGCGCAGGGTCCAGGGCATCGGGGCATTGTTGTATTTCTCCGAAACATTGTCCTTCTCCTTGGTCAGGATCGGGAATGTTCCAAGCGGAGTGGGATGCTCATCCGTGCCGAGCAAGACGGCGGTCGCGCCAATCTCGTATCCGTTGCGGAAGACCGAAAGTACGCGGGCATCGAGGTCGACCGTCATGACCAGCGGCCCTGCCGGAACGCCTTCATCGTCCCAGTACCATTCGCCATATTTGATCGGCCCATCGATCGGCAGCACGCGCTTGATGACGAAGGGCGATTCCTTGGCCGGTTTCGCAGCTGGCGCGGGCGGCGTTTCCGGCACATCCTGAACCATGGGTTCGGAAACCATGTCGGGTTCAACGAGCGCAAGGTCGCTGCTGTGGCTCAGCTCGTTGGGAGCGGGCTCGAGCGCAAGCGGGTTCACCGCGATCATGCCGGCATCGACCGATGCTTCAGCCTCGGCGGGCTGTGCGCCAGCCATGCTGACACCCCCTGCGATCATGATGGTCATCGCGAACAGCGTGCGAGTCTTGGTCAGAAACGGGTTCATCTGGGGAATTATACGTAATTTGCGGTGAGTCGCCAGTCGGCTAACGCACCGCGTCCCTGCAAGAGACGCGATCGCGGCAAAAGTTAATGCGCCAGCTTACACGCTCTTTGCCTAGCCGTGCGCGCCGAACTCGTTTGCAATCGCGGTGGAAAGGCGGAGCACCAGCCCATAGGCGCGCTCGATTGGGTCAATATATTCACGCTGGATGGCGGCGTATCCTTCGCCATCGCCATCGGGATAATCGCTCGGCGCATCGACGGCGAAATCGGTGATCTGCGGATAGTTGGTCGGGTAGGCACGGCGCATCTGTGCCAGGGCATCGTCCACCCGCAACGTGAACACCATTTCAAGAACGTCGTCGCGGCTGATGTCGTTGGCGCGGCTGAAGGCCGGGATCGACACCGCCTTGATGAACATGTGCTGCAGCAGGGCGAGGCGCAGCGACTGCGCAGCGCCTATCGTGCGGCGGATATGCTCGCGTTCCTCGAGAGGGTGCTCGTTCGGGATCAGCGACAGCAGGCGATGCAGTTTAAGCGCATCGACTCGCAGGCGCGATGCGAGGCGGCGAAATACACCGGCTCGATCGTCCTTGGTAAGATATTCGGCCAGCACTTCGCAGGCATCCGACAAGTGGCTTTCGGTCCCGCGATAGGGCCTGCTTGCCCAATAGGCGCTGTTGAACAATTCGCCATAGGCCGCGACGGTCTTGATGCTGGCCAGGGCATTCGAGCTGCGGGCGAGGCGCACGAGTTGCCTGCCGCGCTCGCTCTCGATCAAAAGCGAGGCGATTTCCTCGTAATTGCCGTCCGCCGCGCTGCCGATACCGGCGATCACGTTCACCGGGTAGCCGAGCTGCTGCAGGATGGCATTGTGCGGGATCGCGCGGATCTGGCGCAAATTCATCTCGCGGTCGGCCGCAAGGTCGCTCTGGCGGCGGGAAACGCGGCTGCCGGTCGAGTTGAGCAGGCCCAGGCCGAAAGCGGTGACCGCGCGGGCATAGGTTTTCGAGTGCAGATGTTCGCGCTGGTGCGACCTGATTGCCCGATAGAAGTCTAGGCTGAGGTCGGTACGGCGATAGAGGGGATCGGTCGGCGCGGAGGTGTCGGTTTCTGCAGGCCTGATCTGGGCGATGCGCGTCAGCGTTGCGCGTGCCAGTTCGGGGGTCGAGAAAAACAGGTAGCCATCGCCGCCCTGAAAGCTGACTTCGGGTTCGAGCGGGATGCCTGCACGGGCAAAGCGGCGCTTGGCCCAAGGGCTGAGCGGCCAGGTCAGGCGATCCTCGAAACTGTCGGGATGCGCGCCGCGACCCATGCTTTCGCCGTGAGTGTTGAAGATCAGGGCGGCGACATCGGTCAGCCCGTTTGCCTCCATCGCCTCGCTGAGGCGGCCCTGCAGGCGTTCGATTGCGAGGCTGGCAGGAATCTGGCCGACAAACCGGCCGGCATCGGAAAAGCCGGTCTGGATCGCGACCCGTCCACGCAGGCGCGCATATTGCTGGTAGCTTTCCTCTGCCAGCAGCGCGTCGAGGAACCGCCCACCATGTTCGAGGGCGCTTTCGGTTTCGAACAGGGGCGAAACATCGACCTTGTCCTCGATCCCGAACAGCTTGGCAAAATAGAGCGCTGCAAGGATCGTCGAAGGCTGTTCGCATTCGGCGATCAGCATGCGGATCGGCGCGTCGGCGTCGATATGGGCGAGGATCTGCGCCATTGCGAGGAACTGGCGGATCGCGGTCGAGCTTTCGATCGCAAGGGCGGCGAAGTTGGATCGCAGCGGCTTCACCGTTGCGAGCATTTCGCGCAGCGTTGCAATCGCGCCCTTACTGGCGAGGTCCAGCGCATTGTCCGGATCGATCCGGCGGCGGATCGCATTGTGCAGCTGGCTGGAATTTACGCGGAAGTGGATCCAGCCCATTCCCAGACCGTCTGCGCGCATGGCTGCGGCGAGGGTCTTGAGGGCGATGGCGCGATCCTTGTCGGCATCGCACGCCTCCTCTTCCAGCGCATCGATCAGCGGTGCGAGCGACAGCAGCTTGTCCGGATTGTCCGCCGTCAGCCTGTTGGCAGCCGCCGAAAGCGCTTCCGGTTCTGTCAGGTCGCCTGCGAAATCCGCCGAGCGTGCCTGCGCGTAAGCGAGCGCCGGGCGCAAGGTGCCGAGCAGCGGGTGATCGGGATCTATCCGCTCCAGCGATGCGATATAGCGGGAAAGTCGCTGGGTCTTTTCACCGAGGCGGAAACCGATCGAATCGTACCATTTGATGTCGGTCCGACCGTCCATGTCATAGCCGACCCAGCTTGCGAAACGGAACGGCAGCGGCGCAAGGTCCTGCCACTGGTCCGGCCATTTGCCCGCCGCATGATCGAGTAGCTCGCCGACGATGGAATCGCGTGCGTCCTGGGCGTTTGCGATCGCCCGCATGGCACGATCATGCTCGTACTCAAGCGTAACCTGCGGACGCTCTGGCGCCAGCACGCAGACATCGCTGCCGATCTCGCGATCGCTGCTGGCAGCCTGTGCGACCGCCTCGGATTGTTCGGGCGGCAGCAGGAAGGTCGGGTGCGCGGTGAAGACCGCATGCAATTGCGGGCGCTGCCATGCTGCCTGGAAATCTGCGAAGGTCTCTGCTTTCAGCGACTTCTTCAGGCCTTCAGTGTTTTCGGACGGCGTTACTGGTGCGACCAGCCTTCGCAGACGACGCGAACGGCTCTGCATGCTGTCGCATTCGAGTTCGGCAACCAGCGCTTCGAGCGTGTCGAGGTCGATCTCCCCGCCCTCGAGTTCGCGCGAGAGGTCGAGGCCAAGCTGGAAGACCGGGTTGAACAGGGGTGTCTCCTGCGTCCGCAGGTGATGCTGGCTCAATCGGTCTATCAGCTGGTCAACTGTCTTCATTGGCGCAATTCCATGGCTTCTTTTGCTAGTCTGGTGATGGTCGGCTTGTCAGGCGCCCCGCGCGGCGCGACCCAGCTACCGCCAACACAAAGGACCGGGGCGAAAGAAAGCCATTCAGGTGCGTTGGCTGCGCTTATGCCCCCGGTCGGACAAAACAGGCATTGATGAAATGGCGCGGCGAGTGCCTTCAGCGCCGGGAGCCCGCCCGAGGTCGATGCGGGGAAGAATTTGAAGTGCCTCAAGCCGAGGTCGAGCCCGCGCATGATATCGCCCGCGCTGGCGATTCCGGGCAGGAAAGGCACCTGGTTGGCAATGCATGCCCGCCCGAGATTGTCGGTAAGCCCGGGAGAGACCACGAATTCCGAGCCGGCCTCCAGTGCGTCTTCCAGCTCGTCCGGATTGGTCACCGTCCCTGCTCCTACGATCGCGCCCGGCACTTGCTTCATGGCGCGGATCGCATCGAGCGCGGCAGGGGTCCTGAGCGTAACTTCGAGAACGCGCAGTCCGCCTTCGACTAGCGCCTCTGCCAACGGCACGGCGTGTTCGACTTCATCGACCACGATCACCGGGATGACCGGTGCGGTGCGCATTATGGATTCGATATCGCTCATTCAGTTCTTTCCGTGTTCCGAAGCGAATGCGGCAGCGGCCCCGAACAGGCCCGGCTGCGGATGGATGATCAGTTTGACGGGGATGGAAGCCATGAGCTCCTGGAAGCGGCCCTTCGCCTTGAAGCGTTCGGCAAAACCCGATTTCAGCAGGGTTTCGCGGATGCGATAACCTAGCCCGCCAGCAATCACGACGCCGCCGAACCCGCCTTGGGCCAAGGCGATATCTCCTGCGACGCTGCCCAGTGACATGCAGAACCGGTCGACCGCTGCTGCTGCCAGGCTGTCGCTGCCGTCCTGGCCGCGCGTCCAGATGGCAATGTCATCCTCGTCGGCCACAGGCTTGCCCTCCATTGCGGCGAGCGTCTGGTAGATATCGGAAATGGCTGGCCCTGCGACCACGCGTTCGACAGATACGCGGTTGTGCCGCTTGCGCAGTCGCGCAAGGATGGCATCGTCGATCTGGTCGAGCGGAGCGAAATCGATATGTCCGCCTTCGGTGGCGGAAACGCGATAGGTTCCGTCGGGTTCGCGGTAGAGATGCGCCACGCCGAGGCCGGTGCCCGGCCCAAGCACGCTGAGGCGGCCGGTCGGGGCAAGCGGTTTGTCGGGGCCGGTCAGATGAATGAACTCGCTCTCGTCGGCGCGTGCCACGGCATGGGCGACGGCTTCGAAATCATTGACGATGGTATAGCGTTCGACCCCCAGCTTTTCGCGAACGAGGGCAGGGCGGATGATCCACGGATTATTGGTGAAGCGGATGACGTCGCCCCCCACCGGACCGGCAATGGCCATGCTCACCGCATCGGGCAGCGTGCCGCCCTTCTGTTCGCGATAATCCTGCCACGCAGTCTGGAAACTTGCGTGGTCTTCCGTGTGGAGGGTGATCGGCTCGTCCAGCGTGATGGAACCGTCGTCATCGATGGTTGCGATTACGAAACGGGCGTGCGTACCCCCGATGTCCACGCTGACGAGCTGGTTTTGAGTATAGCTCACAGGCCTGCTGCAGCGAGCATGGCGCTGCCTCCCTGTTCCGCCCCGTCTGCGCCATGCCTGAGCATCGCGAAAAGTTCGCGTCCGACGCCGACGGCGGCGCGCGGATCCGCCACCGGCTCGCGCGATGCGAGGTCGGCAGTGGTCGAGAGTTCGCCCGTCACGGCGCAAAGTTTCACCACGTCGCCGTCACGCAGCCGGGCGAGCGGGCCGCCGCCAAGCGCTTCGGGAGTAACATGGATTGCCGCAGGCACCTTGCCAGAGGCACCGGACATGCGCCCGTCGGTGACGAGGGCGACGCGGTATCCACGATCCTGCAGGACGCCGAGCGGCGGGGTCAGCTTGTGCAATTCGGGCATGCCGTTCGCGCGCGGACCCTGGAAGCGCACCACGACAACGACGTCGCGGTCGAGCTCTCCGGCCTTGAAGGCGGCAGCAACGGACGGCTGGTCTTCGAACACGCGGCAGGGGGCCTCGACGGTCCAGCGCTCCTTGTCCACGGCGGACGACTTGAAACAACCACGGCCCAGATTGCCCTGCACCAGCCGCATGCCGCCATCGGGCTGGAAGGGGTCGGAAGCGGGGCGGAGCATGTCCGCATCGCCGCTTTCGCCGATTTCGCGCCACACGATCTCTTCACCATCCCCGAGCCCGGGTTCGAGCGCGTAGTCGCTGAGGTCGCCCTCGCTGACAGTGGCGATATCGCGGTGCGCGAGACCTTCGTCCAGCAGGGTGCCGATGACATAGCCCATGCCGCCGGCATCGTGGAAATGGTTCACGTCGCCCGCACCGTTCGGATAGACGCGTGCGACGAGCGGAACTGCGCTCGATAGCGCGGACAGGTCGTCCCAATCGAAGATCACGCCCGCAGCGCGGGCCATCGCCGGAATATGGATGGCATGGTTGGTCGAGCCGCCGGTGGCGAGGAGGCCGATGGCAGCGTTGATGATCGCTTTTTCATCGACGCACTTCGCCATCGTCTTGTCGCTCGTGCCTGAAAGTTCGGCGAGCCGATGGACGGCCTTGCGATCGAGCGCCTGGCGCAGCTTCGTGCCCGGCTGGATGAAGGCGCTGCCGGGGATGTGGAGCCCCATCATTTCCATCATCATCTGGTTGGAGTTCGCAGTGCCATAAAACGTGCATGTGCCTGGCGAATGGTAACTGCCCATTTCGCTGGCGAGCAGTTCTTCGCGGCCGACCTTGCCCTCTGCGTAAAGCTGGCGGACGCGCTGCTTTTCCTTGTTGGCGATGCCGGTCGGCATGGGGCCCGACGGCACGAATACGCAGGGCAAGTGGCCGAAGCGCAGCGCGCCGATTACGAGGCCGGGGACGATCTTGTCGCAGATGCCGAGGCAGGCGACCCCGTCGTACATCGCATGGCTCAGCGCGACGACGGTCGAAAGGGCGATCACGTCGCGGCTGAAGAGCGACAGCTCCATGCCGTCTTCGCCCTGAGTCACGCCGTCGCACATGGCCGGCGTTGCGCCTGCGACCTGCGCCGTGGCGCCCACTTCGCGGGCGTAAATCTTCATCCGTTCCGGATAGCGGCCATAGGGCTGGTGGGCCGAAAGCATGTCGTTATAGGAGGAAACGATCCCGATATTTGGGCCGCGCGAAGCCTTCAGCGCATCCTGGTCGTCGGTCGCCCCGGCATAGGCGTGGGCGAGGTTGGAACAGGAAACCTGGCTGCGATCAGGTGCCCGATTGGCCTCCCGGTCCATCAGCTCGAGATAGGCGCTGCGGCTGTCGCGAGAGCGCTCGATAACGCGCTGGGTAACCCGGTGGATCGTATCGTGAAGAGGCTTACTCATCGTGCCAGCTCACTCCGTCGCGCTCTGCCAGCGCTATGGCTGCGCTCGGCCCCCATGTGCCGGCCGTGTAGGTCTTTGGCTTGAGATCCTCTGCTGTCCATTCTTCGCGGATCGCATCGATCCAGTGCCATTGGGCTTCCACCTCGTCGCGGCGCACGAACAGCGTCTGGTCGCCTTCGATCAGGTCGAGCAGGAGGCGTTCGTACGCGATCCGGCGCACGGCACCGGAAAACGCATCGGGCATGGCAATGTCTAACGGTACCTGGCGCAGGCGGATGCCCTCGCGGTCGAGCCCCGGGACCTTTGCCATCAGCGACAGGGTGATGTTCTCTTCCGGCTGGATGCCGATCACGAGCCGGTTGGGCTGCATCGTCGCGCCCTTGCCGGCGAAGATCGAGTGCGGAACGCAGCGGAACTGGACGACGATCTCGGTCACGCGTTCGGGCAGGCGCTTCCCGGTGCGCAGGTAGAACGGCACACCCTTCCAGCGCCAGTTGTCGACGTGGCCCTTGATCGCGACGAAGGTCTCGGTGTCGGAATCCTTGCCCAGTTCCTCGTCGTAACCGGGGACCGATTTTCCCGAAATTGCCCCGGCGCGATACTGGCCGGTCACGGTCTCTCCGCGGGTGACCTGGCGCAGGGCACGAAGGACTTTCACCTTTTCATCGCGCACTGCGGTGGAATCGAAGCTGGTCGGCGGTTCCATCGCGACGAGGGCAAGCAGCTGGAGCATGTGGTTCTGCACCATGTCGCGCAGCGCGCCGGCATCGTCATAGAAGGCCACGCGTCCTTCGAGGCCCACGGTTTCAGCGACCGTGATCTGGACATGCTCGATATAGTTCGAATTCCAGATCGGTTCGAACAGGACGTTGGCAAACCGCAGCGCCAGCAGATTCTGGACGGTTTCCTTGCCCAGGTAATGGTCGATCCGGAAAATCCGATCTTCGGGGAAGGCGGCGGCAACCGCGTCGTTGATCTCGCAACTTGTGCCGAGATCGGTGCCGAGCGGCTTTTCGAGGCACATGCGGACATTCGGGCCGTCGAGGCCGGCGTGCTGCAGCCCCTTGATCGTCGGCCCGAACAGACTGGGCGCGGTGGAGAGGAAAATCGCAAGCCCGTTCTTCGGCTCTCCGACTTTCCTCGCCAACTCGTCATACCCCTCCAGCGTGGTCGCATCGAGCTGCTGGTAGGTCAGCCGGTTGAGGAAATGCGCCATTCCGCCGCGGCGATCCTTGGGAAGGAACTTCTCGAGAGCTTCGCGCGCGAAGTTGCGAAATTCGGTATCGCTCATCTCGGAGCGCGCGGTTGCGACGATCTTGAGGTCGTCGTCGATCAGTTCGTCGGCATCGAGCGCGCAGAGCGAAGGGAGCAACATGCGCTGTGACAGGTCCCCGGTCGCGCCGAACAACAACAGGCGGTCAGCGGTAAAACTCATTGCGCGTTGGCCCTTCCCTTTCCAAACAATCGCTCAATTCAGCGGTAGCACGCCTATCATCGACTGCATGCCTATCAGCGCGTGCCCCTGCTAGCTATCCCCGCAGGACACCTGCATAGCTATTCATCGCAGGCGCTATCCGCCCGTTTCCCTTACCGAAACGCTCGACCGCAGGAAGTTGTTGGGTCCGAAACTGGTCAGGAAACTGACATCTGCGGCATCGCGGCCGATACCGATTTTCGCTGTTTTTGCAGGGTCTGCCATGCCGGTCGCGTCGATCAGGTGCCATGCTCCGCCGTCGGGGGTCGACGGATCGTTGAGGAATACCTCGGCAACGGCGTGAAAATCCGGCGGTTCGACGCCGGGCGCATAGCAGGCGACATAGCGCGCGGGGATGGTCGATGCGCGGGCGAGGGTGACCAGCAAATGGGCATAGTCGCGGCAGATTCCGCGGCGCTCGATGAAGGTGTCGATCGCTCCGGTGCGGGCATCCGACGTGCCCGATTGATAGCTGAGGTTGGCCGAAATCCAGTCGCGGATGGCGACGATGCGGGACCCGCCCGAAGTGCCGCCGAATTCGGAATCGACGAAGGGCTGGAACTGGTCGGCCGGGCAATATCGGCTGTCGAACAGGTACTGCACCGCCTCTCCCGGCATGTCGTGCGGCTCGAGCATTTCGAGCGTGGCGATATCCGGCAGCAACCTGTCCGGCTGCACGGTAGCTTCATAGTGGACCTCGAACCGGCCCTTGGCCCGGATCCAGATCCGCTCTCCGATATCGTCCTGTGCCGGCACGCGGGCGCAATGCTCGGCATCGCTCATGCGCGTGGTTGCCGAAAGGATCTTCTGTTCCGGAATGTCCGCCGCTTCGAATTGCAGCAGGACGTCCGTGGGGGAGGGGAGCTCGAAAGCGAAGCTGCTGGTTATGGAAATGGCCATTTCGTTACCAACGGGTGGAGCAGGCTTTGTTCCCGGTATTTTCGACGAAAAGCCGATTCAATGCCGACAAGGGCATTTGGCGGGTCCTTGCCCGCGGTGGATCGAGGGTCTAGCGAGGCGCGGCAAGTATCCATTGCAACCAAAAATCGAACCCGGAGTCGCCTCCCATGATATCCATGACCGCACGCCTCGCAGCCGCGAGCGCTCTCGTTTCGCTCGCTTCCGCGCCAGCCCTTGCCGATGAAGGCATGTGGACGCTGGACAACTTTCCCGCCGAAAAGGTGAAGGAAGATTATGGTTGGGCGCCAGACCAGGCCTGGCTCGACAAGGTTCAGGCCGGTGCCGTCCGCCTGACCGGCGGCTGCTCTGCCAGTTTCGTTTCCTCGTCCGGCCTGATCCTGACGAACCATCACTGCATCGCGACCTGTCTTTACGACAATTCGAACGACCAGAGCGATTACCTGCTCAACGGTTTTGTCGCCGATCGCCGCGAAAACGAACTGATGTGCCCGGGCCAGCAGGCCGAAGTCGTGACCAAGATCACCGATGTCACGGGCGATGTGAAGGCGGCTTTCGCCGGTCTCGCCGGTGATGCGCTGACCAAGGCTCGCGATGCAAAGATCGCCGAAATCGAATCCGCCAATTGCACCGACAAGGCGAAGACCCGTTGCCAGGTGGTGACACTGTTCGGCGGCGGCCAGTACAAGCTCTATCAGTACCGCAAGTATTCGGACGTACGCCTTGCCTGGGCGCCGGAAGATCGTGCTGCGACCTTTGGCGGCGACCCCGACAACTTCAACTTTCCGCGCTATTCGATGGATGCGAGCTTCCTGCGCGCCTACGAAAACGGCAAGCCGGTCAGCACGCCAAACCACCTGCGCTGGAACCCGCGTGCGCCGATCGACGGTGAGATGACCTTCGTCGTCGGCAATCCCGGTTCGACCAGCCGCCTCTATACGCAGAGCCAGCTCGCCTTCGAACGCGAAGTTCGCCTGCCGATGATCCTCGCGACCTATTCCGAACTACGCGGCCGCCTGATCCGCGCGATGGAAGAAAGCCCCGAGCACGAGCGCGAAGGCCTCGACATGCTGGGCGGCATCGAAAACTCGCTCAAGGTCTATATCGGTCGCGTCAAGGCACTGAACGACCCTGCTTTCACCGCCAAGCTGGCCGAAGCAGAGGCTGCGCTCAAGGCAGAGACTGCTGGCAATGACGAAATCGGCGATCCCTGGGCGGATGTCGAAGAAGCAGTCGATGCCTATCGCGCGCTCTACTACCCCAGCCGTTTCACCAGCCCCACGGGCACGCTCTACGGCTATGCCCAGACGCTGGTTTATGCCGCTCAGGAACGAGAAAAGCCGAATGCAGAGCGTCTGCGCGGATTTACCGAAAGCGCGCTGCCGCTAACGGAAAAGCGCCTGACGGACGCCAAGCCGGTCTACCCGTGGCTCGATGAGATGACGATGAGCTGGAGCCTGTCGAAGGCCCGCGAATATCTCGGCGTCGACGACGAAGATTCGAAGCTCCTGCTGGGCAAGGAGAGCCCCGAACAGCTGGCGGAACGCCTAGTCAATGGCACCAAGCTGGCCGATCCGGCCGTACGCAAGGCGCTGTGGGACGGCGGCCTTGCTGCCATCGAAGCGAGCGAGGATCCGATGATCCAGTATGCGCTCAAGCTGGCTCCGCGCCAGCGCGAACTCGATGAGCAGACCAACGAGCTTTACTCGGGGCCGCTCGCTGCTGCCGGCGCAAAACTCGCCGATGCACGCTTCGCTGCATATGGCGACTCGCTCTATCCCGACGCGACCTTCACGCTGCGCATCAGCTATGGTCAGGTGAAGGGCTGGACCGAGCGCGGCAAGGAAGTGCCGACCACGACCACGATGGGCGGAACCTTCGAGCGCGCCACCGGGAATGCCCCGTTCGATCTCGCCCCCGGCTTCGTTAAGGCGAAGGACCAGATCGACATGGATGCGGTCTATGACTTCGTTACCACGAACGACATCATCGGCGGCAACTCGGGTTCGCCGGTAATCGATCGCAATGGCACGGTCATTGGCGCTGCCTTCGACGGCAATATCAACTCGCTCGGCGGCAATTACGGCTACGACGGTTCGATCAACCGTACCGTCGTCGTTTCGACCGAAGCGGTCCAGGAAGCGCTGGAGAAAATCTATCCGGCGCCTGCACTGGTGAAGGAACTGGCCGCCAAGTAAGCGGCAATAGAGGCCCGGCCCCGCCCCAGCGCGGCGGCCGGGTCACTCGCCCAGCAAGTGCAGGGCGATTTCGCGGCGGTGCGGCCGCGCGCGATGTTCGGCAAGGTAGATGCCCTGCCAAGTCCCCAGCCGCATTCGCCCACCCGCGACCGGGATTGTCAGGTTGACGCCGGTGAGTGCGGCCTTGAGATGCGCGGGCATATCGTCCGGCCCCTCGTCATCGTGGACGTAGTGCGCCCCTTCGGGCGCGAGCTTCTGAAGCCAGCGCAACAGGTCCTCCCGTACCTCCGGTGCGGCATTCTCGTTGATCAGCAGGCTTGCACTGGTGTGGCGACAGAGCAGCGTCAGCAATCCGTCGCGAATGCCGCTTTCGGAAATCCAGTGCCCAACCTCCTCGGTAATCTCGGTCAGGCCCGACCCTTGCGTCTGGACGATGATGGTGTGCTGGAACTGGTGCATCATCGTCCTATTTCGGTTCAGGACCCTTCGATCACCCCGTAGAGGTCGTGGGCGTCGGCGTCCTCCACCTCGACAGTCACAAAATCCCCCTGCTGCAGGTCGGCAGGAACATTGCGCAGATAGACTGCACCGTCGATTTCGGGTGCATCGGCCTGGCTACGTCCGGTGGCGCCGATGTCGCCGTCATCGTCGGGCTCGCCAATCTCGTCGATGATCACGGGAATGCGGGTCCCGACCTTCTTCGCAAGCTTCGCCGCGCTGATGCGTTCGGTCACTTCCATGACGCGGGCGTAGCGCTCTTCCTTGACCGCTTCGGGCACCGGATCGGGCAGGGCATTGGCCTGCGCACCTTCGACGGGTTCGAAACGGAACGCGCCCACGCGGTCGAGCTGTGCTTCTTCGAGCCAGTCGAGCAAATATTTGAAATCGTCCTCTGTCTCGCCGGGGAAGCCGACGACGAAGCTGGAACGGATCGCGATGTCAGGACAGATTTCGCGCCATGCCTTCAGCCGTTCGAGCACCTTTGCCTCGTTCGCCGGACGCTTCATGCGCCTCAGCACGGATGGCGCGGCATGCTGGAAAGGTATGTCGAGATAGGGCGTCAGCAGCCCTTCCGCCATCAGCGGGATAACCGCGTCGACGTGCGGATAGGGATAGACGTAGTGGAGGCGCACCCACGGCTGCTCGCCGCCGGGCGTCTTGAGTTGCCCGAGTTCGCGGGCGAGGTCGGTCATGTGCGCGCGGACGGGATGGTCCTTCCACATCCGTTCCTCGTGGCGGATATCGACGCCATAGGCACTGGTGTCCTGGCTGATGACCAGCAGTTCCTTCGTCCCCGCGGCGACAAGCTTCTCAGCCTCGCGAAGCACCGCATCGACGCGCCTGCTGGCGAGCTTTCCGCGCAGCTGGGGGATGATGCAGAAGGCGCAGGAGTGATTGCAGCCCTCGGAAATCTTCAGGTAGCTGTAGTGCCTAGGGGTCAGCTTGATGTCCGCTTCCGAAGGCTGCGGGATCAGGTCGATGAATGGGCCCTGCGACGGCGGCGCGTGCTCGTGAACAGCTTCGACGACCTGCTCGTATTGATGCGCGCCGGTAATCGCTAGCACTTGCGGATGCGCGGCGCGGATTGCCTCAGCCTCGTCGCCCATGCAGCCGGTGACGATGACGCGGCCGTTTTCCGAGATCGCTTCGCCAATCGCGGCGAGGCTTTCCTCCTTGGCGGAATCGAGAAACCCGCAGGTGTTGACGAGGACAACGTCGGCACCGGCGTAATCGGGGCTCATCGCATAGCCATCGGCTCGCAAGCGCGTGAGGATGCGCTCGGAATCGACGAGCGCTTTCGGACAGCCGAGGCTGACCATGCCGACCTTCTTCTGGTCGGGAAGTTTCGTGGTGGTGTTCATGCCATTCAATCCAGGATTGCGCGGCGCTCTACACGTGCGCACGGCTTTGCGCTATCCCCCCAGTCGCGGGGCGACGACATCTCGCTTCGCCGCGAGGGGAGAGAGCAAATGGGCGAGATCAATCTTTTGGCCGTTTTCGTGGGTGCAGCGGCGTTCTTCATGATCGGGGCGTTGTGGTACGGGCCGCTGTTCGGCAAGCAGTGGCGGCAGCTAAACGGTATCACCGACGAGATGATGCAGGCCGGGCCTCGCCCGGGGCAGAACCCGACCTGGCTGATCATGCTGCTGGCGTTCCTGTTCGAACTGCTGGTCGTGCTGATGCTGGGCCACAATATCGCCCGGACCAATCCTTCGCCCCATGTGATCATGATGATGGCAACGGGGTTTGCCGCCACAATCATGGCGCCGGCCATCGGCATCAATTACCTGTTCCAGATGCGTCCGGGTAAACTGTTCGCGATCGATGCCGGCTATTTCGTGGTCGGCATGGCCGCTGCCGGGGCTGCGTTTATCCTGCTGGGATAGGGGCGCTCAGCCGCCACTCTTGGTCTGGACGATCTCGACGACGACATCGCCTTCGCGCAAGGTTTCGCATTCGGCTTCCCAGAATCCGAGCGGATTGCCATCGCGATAGATGCGTAGCCCGCGGCCGCCGCTGGAAAGGTTGGAGATCGACTTGCCTACTTCGTCGGGTGTGACCGGCCGTTCGACCAACTGCACACGCCCCGTCACCGATGCGAGGTCGGCAAGATAGTCGGCGATATGCGCACCCTTGGCACTTCCGGCCAAAAGCAGCCCGGTGAAGCGGACAGGATTGATGACATTGTCGGCACCTGCCTGCCGCGCGAGCAGTTCGTTATCATCGGCGCGCACGACGACGCTGATAGGGACGTTGGGCGCAAGATGGCGGACGGTCAGCACGATCAGGATCGACGTATCGTCTCGCCCGGCGCTGACGAGTACGGTCTGCGCTTCGTTGATGCGCACTGCCTCCAGCGTTTCGTCCCGGGTCGCGTCTGCGGCCATGACGTTGCAACCGAGGGATTCGGCATCCGCGAGGCGGGCCTCGCTCGGATCGATCACGACGATGCAGCTCGGGTCGGTCCCGCGTTCGATCAGTTCCTCGACCGCCTCCGAACCGGAGACGCCATAGCCCAGCACCACGATATGGTCGGTGAGCTTTTCCTGGATGCGGGCCATGCGCCACTTCTCCCAGCTTCGCTTGATTAGAAAGTTATACGCCGTGCCGACGAAGATGAAGAGTACGGCAAAACGAACGGGCGTCACGATGACTGCTTCGACCAGCCGCGCCCGGTCGCTGATCGGGGCAATGTCGCCAAACCCGGTCGTCGTGATCGAGATCATGGTGAAATAGACGACGTCGAGGAAGCTGACATCCCCGTCGAGATTATCGACCAGCCCTTCGCGATCCCACCAGTGGATCATCACCACCAGCGTGATGAGCAGCAGGGCGAGGCCGAGGCGGATACCAAGATCGCCCCAGACGGGCAGCCTCACCGCACGGCGGAGCGGTTTGAACCGGGGCCCGCGGACGCGCCGCCCCCTGCCGCCGGCCGGAATCTGGTCGATCTGCTCTCTCACGGGAGCCTGTGTGTCACCCCTTGAACCGATCGGCAAGCACGCCGAGGCTCGCGTGATGGGTCAGGTCGAGTTGCAGCGGCGTGATCGAGATGTGATCTTCGGCGATCGCTTCCAGGTCGGTCCCGTGGTCGGGTGTGTGCTCGATCGCGTCGAGACCGAACCAGTAATATCGCTGGCCCCGCGGATCGCGAGCTTCGACGATGGATGCGCGGGCATAGTCGTGAAAGCCCTGGCGCACGACGCGCATACCCTGGACCTGTTCGGCGTCGAGGGCGGGGAAGTTGACGCTGACGAGAGTGCGTGGCTCGTGCGGTGCATCGAGCAGAGGCTGGATCACGCGCGCGCCCCAGTTGCGCGCTGCATGGAAGCGATCGCCCGACGCGGGCCGTTCCTGCCGCATGACTTGGCTCATGGCGATCGACCTGACACCGGCCAGCGCACCTTCCATCGCAGCGGAAACCGTGCCCGAATAGGTGATGTCGTCCCCCAGATTGGCGCCGGCGTTCACGCCCGAAAGGATGAGATCGGGTGCGCCGTCCATGACATGCTTCAGGCCCATCGAAACAGCATCGGTCGGTGTGCCGGTGACGGAAAAACGCCGCTCGGAATGCTTGCGCAAACGGACCGGCAGCGAGAGCGTCAGCGAGTGGCCTGCACCGGTCTGGTTGTCCGAAGGTGCGCAAACCCAGACATCGTCCGACAATTCATGCGCGATCGCTTCGAGCACTTCGAGTCCCGGCGCGTGGATACCGTCGTCATTGGTTACGAGGATGCGCATCAGGCCACAGGCTCCAGCTTGGTCATTCCGCCGGTGTAGGGGAGCAGGGCGTCAGGCACGGTAACGCTGCCGTCGGCGTTCTGGTAATTCTCGAGCACCGCAACCAGCGTGCGTCCGACTGCAAGGCCCGAGCCGTTGAGCGTGTGGACGAAGGCAGTCTTTTTCTCGCCTTCCGGACGATAGCGCGCATTCATCCGGCGCGCCTGGAAATCGCCGCACCAGCTGATCGAGCTGATCTCGCGATAGGCGCCCTGGCCCGGCAGCCAGACTTCGAGGTCGTATGTCTTGCGCGCGCCGAAGCCCATGTCGCCGGTGCACAGCAGCATCTTGCGATAGGGCAGATGCAGCGCTTCGAGGATCAGCTCGGCCGATCGGACCATGTGTTCGTGTTCGCTTTCCCAGTCTTCGGGCGCGCAAATGCTGACGAGCTCGACCTTCTGGAACTGGTGCTGGCGGATATAGCCGCGCGTATCCTTGCCTGCTGCGCCCGCTTCGCTGCGGAAGCATGGCGTCAGCGCGGTCATGCGCAGGGGCTGCGCAAGGTCGTCGATGATCTCTTCGCGCACGGCATTGGTCAGGCTGACCTCTGCCGTCGGGATCAACCAGCGGTCGTCGGTGGTACGGAAGTTGTCCTCGGCGAACTTGGGCAACTGGCCGGTGCCATAAAGCGATTCCTCGCGAACCAGCAGCGGCGGATTGCATTCGGTATAGCCGCGCTCGGTGGTCTGGCGGTCGAGCATGAATTGCCCGAGCGCCCGCTCGAGCCGTGCCATCTGGCCGCGCAGGAAGGTGAAACGCGCCCCGGAAATCTTGGCTCCGGTTTCGAAATCCATGCCGAGCGCCGGACCGAGGTCGGCGTGCTCCTTGGGATCGAAATCGAAATTGCGCGGATCGCCCCAGCGCGAGGCCTGCTGGTTGTTGTTCTCGTCTTCGCCCAGCGGTACGTCTTCGGCGGGCAGGTTGGGGATCGTCGCCAGCAGGTCGTCAAGTTTCCTCGAAAGCTCGCGGTCCTGCTCTTCCAGAGCCGGCAGCGCCTGCTTGATTTCGGCGACTTCAGCCTTCAGCGCCTCGGCGGTATCCTTGTCGCCCTTGGCCATCGCCTGGCCGATCGCCTTGGACGCTTCGTTGCGGCGATTCTGCGCTTCCTGCATGCGCGTCGAAATCGCGCGTTTCTCTTCGTCCAGCGCAAGGATTTCCCCTGCAACAGGTGCAACGCCGCGACGCTCGAGCGCGGCGTCGAAACTCTTCGGATCGTTCCTGATCAATCGGATGTCATGCATGGTCAGCGCCTATGCCTTTTGCCGAAGGCAAATGCCAGTAGAGAGGAACATAATTCCTGCCCGCGCCTTGAATGGAACATGTGAACGGCTACACGCCCGCATTCCGGCAGGTGGGGCTGCCAGTTTGAAAAGGATCGGGGCAAGACATTTTGGCTGATATTCCGGCACGGCCTCCGCAACGAACACGCTTCATAGATATTCTCGACGGCTCCATCCGCGCTGGCAGGCGGATTGGCCTGCTGTCCCGGCCACGGCTCGAGAAACAGGCCCTGCTCGATGCCGCGATGGAAGCGACGGGACTGGACGATTTCGGCGACCGCTGGTTCGAACGGCCGATGGAAGTCCTGCTGGATGCCGTCCGCGACGAAGCGAGGCTGAATGCGGCCGGCGAGTTTGCTTCGGAAAAGCAGTTCCACCACATCCTGAGGGATCGGCTCTACGCGCAGGAGTGGTTCAAGCGGCACCCGGAAATTCTCGAGCGAGCGATCGCGCGACCGGTCGTGATCGTGGGGCCGATGCGTTCGGGGACGACGCGCCTGCACCGCCTGCTCGCCAGCGATCGGCGGTTCTCCCACATGCGCAGCTTCGAAACGATCAGCCCGGTGCCGCGCCCCGAGTTTGAACAGGTGCTGGCGGGCGAGAAGGAAGATTTCCGCCCTGTCCTGGCGCGGCGGATCATGAAGGTCGCCCGGCTCGCCAACCCGCGCACCCTGTCGATCCATCCGACCGGGCCGTTCGAACCGGAGGAAGAACTGGGCCTGCTGGTCGCCAGCATGTGGAGCATGAAGCACGATGCGCAGTGGCACGTGCCGAGTTACGCCCGGTGGTGCGAGCAACAGGATGCAGAACCGGCCTATCGCTATCTGGCAGACCTCTTGCGGCTGGTCGGCTGGTCGCAGCAGGTGTCATCGATCCGGCCATGGATCCTGAAAACCCCGCAACACATGATGGACCTGCCCGCGCTGTTGAAGGTGTTTCCGGATGCGCGGCTGATATTTACCCATCGCGATCCGCAAGCGGTGGTGGGTAGCGCGGCCTCGCTCGCTTGGAACCAGACCATCATCTATTCCGACGATGTCGATCCCGGCAGGATCGGCCGTGAATGGCTGGGCAAGACCGAAACGATGATTGCGCGCATGCGGGCGGCGATCGATGCGATCCCGGCGGACCGCATGATCGACGTCCAGTATGACGAGATGGATCGCGACTGGCGCGGCACGATGGAGCGGATCTACGGATTCCTGGATCTGGACATCGAGCCAGCTGTCCCGGGGATGGAAGATTTCCTCGAACGGTCGCGTGCGCTCAAACGGCACCCGCACCAGTACAGCCTGGCTCAGTTCGGGCTGACTCAGGAGGAGGTGACGGAGCGTTTCCGCGACTACGTTGAGACCTACGGCATTCCGACTGAGGACGATGTCGGCCACGTGGCGAAGAAGCGTCGCCGACTGAGCTGAAGCTCCGGAACTTTGGCCGCGCCAATCCGTTGATCTTGCAAAGGAGATTACAATGTTTGGCAAGATTATCGGAGCAGGCCTTGGTGCCAAGGCAGCAGAACATACGAGCAAGATCGGCGGCCCGCTCGGGGCAGTGATCGGTGCGACCGCGCCGGTCATCCTTCGTCGCATGAGCATTCCCGCGATGCTCGCCATCGGCGCCGGCGGCTACTTCCTGAAGAAATACATGGACAAGAAGGACGCCGAAACCGGTTCGACGGATACATCGAAGACACCGCCTGCGACTTCCACGGCACCTGCTGCCGCCTGATCGGTGACGCGATAAATTACCGCTTCGGCGGGACAGCGCCCATGCCGACCCTGTGTCGTCGTGGGCGTTTTAGTTTCTGCAATCGGTTGATGATCGCGGCGGGAATTGCGAAGGACGCGCGGCAATGATCATTACCGACACTATCCCGAAGATCCGCGTATCTCTTGCAACCCTCGCATTCGCACTGGCTGCGGCCGGTGCCGCGCCTCTTTTGGCGCAAGAACAAGCAAGCGAGAGCGATGACGCTGACCGCGCAAGTCCTGTAATCGTCGTCACCGGCGAGGGGCTCGAGGACCCACTATCCTCCGTGGCCTATGACACGCGCTATATCGAGCGCGAGCAACTGGTGAGTGCAGCATCGGGGCGGATCGAGGATGCGCTGTCCGGTATCGCGGGATTCCAGCAATTTCGCCGCTCGGACAGCCGGTCGGCAAATCCGTCTGCCCAGGGGGCGACCTTGCGAGCCTTGGGCGGCAACGCAACCAGCCGGGCGCTGGTGCTGCTCGACGGCGTGCCGATGGCGGACCCTTTCTTCGGCTACATCCCTTTCAGCGCCATCGATCCGGAGCGGCTGTCCTATGCCAAGGTTACGCGTGGCGGTGGGTCCGGCCCGTTCGGCGCGGGCGCACTGGCGGGAACAATCGAACTGGTCAGTGCCGATGCCGCAACGCTCGGCACGGCAAGCGGGAGGGTCCTCTCGAACAATCGGGGCGAAACCGAAGCAGCCGCCACTCTCGCGGGCAATCTGGGGCGGGGCTTTGCCACGATTTCGGGGCGCTGGGATCGCGGGAAGGGGTTCTACACCACGCCGACCGACCAGCGGGTGCCGGCTACGGCGCGCGCGGCATACGATAGCTGGTCCATACAGCTGCGCGGTGTCGCACCGATCAGCGATACAGTCGAACTGCAGGCGCGGGGCCTGGTGTACGAAGACAATCGCACGCTCCGCTTCGATGGCGCTGACAATTCGATGGAAGGGCAGGATGCGAGCCTGCGCCTGGTCGGCACGGGCGACTGGCAATTCGATCTGCTTGGATATGTGCAGGCGCGCAACTTCACCAATGTTGTCGTCAGCTCGACCCGGTTCGTGCCGGTACTGGACCAGCGCAACACGCCCGCGACGGGAATAGGCGGCAAGTTCGAACTTCGCCCACCGAGCGGCGATGCCCACGAATTGCGCCTGGGCGTCGATTATCGCCTTGCGGACGGCGAACTTTTCGAAACCGCGATCAGCGCATTTTCTGGCAATGTGACAGAGCGGCGCAACGCGGGTGGTCGCAACAGCAATCTCGGCCTGTTCATCGAGGACGACTATTCCATCGGGCCAGTGGTCCTGACGGCAGGTGCGCGGGCAGATCGTTATTCGATCAGCGGCGGTTTCTACACTTCGGTCGACGGCAACGGCTCGATTGTAAGCGACGAGGCATTCGAAGATCGTTCGGGCTGGATCGGATCGTTTCGCGGGGGCGCAATGGTGGGCCTTGCAAACGGCATGCGGCTGAGGGTGGCGGGCTATACCGGCCTGCGCCTGCCGACCCTCAATGAACTTTACCGACCGTTTGTGGTATTTCCCGTCACGACGCTCGCGAACGAGGACTTGAAGCCGGAACGGCTCGAAGGTTTCGAGATCGGGCTGGATTACAGCCGCGGCGACAGGCTGGACCTCGGCCTGACCCTGTTCGACAACACGGTTCGCGATGCCATCGCAAATGTCACGCTGGATGCAACCACTCGCCAGCGGCTCAATATCGACTCGATCCGGGCGAGGGGTGTCGAAGCGAGCGCAGCGCTGGCTTTCGGCAAACTGCGGGTGAATTCCTCGCTCGCCTATGTCGATGCCGAAACGCGCGAGGAAGGTCAGGCTTTCAATGGCAATCGCCCGTCCCAGTCGCCGAGCTGGATCGGCAGCGCCACGGCATCGTGGAGTTTTGCCGAACGCGGGCTCGCTGCGCTGACGCTGCGCCATGTCGGAAAGCAATTCGAGGACGATCTGGAGAGCGATGCCCTGCCGGCGGCAACGACCGTCGATGCCTATGTCGAGTTTCCCATTACCAATGCATTGGCAGTGGTGCTTCGCGGAGAGAACCTGACCGAGGAGACGATCGTGACCCGCAACCAGGGCGGATCTGTCGATTTCGGTGCCCCGCGCACGCTCTGGGCCGGCCTGAAGCTCGGCCTTTAGCGCGGCTGTCCCCTCAGGATACGCCTTCGGGCGTGTCCCAGGTCAGGTGGCGATTTTCCAGCACGACGAGGTTTTCGGGTCGGATCAGTTCGGCGTGGGTCTGGTACCCCAGCAACTGGTCGGCAGGCAGGTCTTGGTTGTTGATCATCACCGCGGTTTCCTCGCTGGTGAAGTCCGAAAGCCCACGCGCCAGCTCGTTACCTTGCTCGTCATAGATGTGGAGCACGTCGCCGCGCGTATAGTCGCCGTCCATCTTGATTACGTCGCGGCGATGGATCGGGTCGTCCTTCCCCAGGCGTGATGCCGCGTCGTCATTGACGACCAGGCTGCCAGCCATTTGGAGGCGGTCGGCCAGCCATGTCTCCCACAGGGAGTTCGGCTCCGAATGGGCGACGCAGACCGTGCAGCGGCGCTCGCCGCGCAAGACTGAGGTGAGCGGGTAATCGGCTTCGCCATTCGCGATATAAGTGGTGCAGCCGGCGTTCTGCGCCATGTTCGCTGCCTGAAGCTTCGTCAGCATGCCTCCCGTGCCGAGCGAACTGGTACCCGATGCTGCTGCGAGATACTCGCTGACATCATGTAATTCCTCGACCAGCTGCGCGCCTTCTTCCGACGGGTCACGGTCATACAATCCATCGACGCCGGTCAGGATGATGAAGGCATCGGCCTCTACCATCTGCGCGATCTTCGCCGCCAACCGGTCGTTATCGCCAACGCGAATTTCCTCGGTCGTAATCGTGTCGTTCTCGTTCACGATCGGGACGATCCGCGCCTTGAGCAGACGGTTCACGGTGTTCCGGGTGTTGAGGAAGCGGCGGTGGTTCTCGAAATCGCCGAGCGTCAGCAGGATCTGCGCGATCTCGAAACCGAATTCGTGGCCGACCTGCCGATAGGCATTGAGGAGCAGGGGCATGCCACATGCGGCAGCGGCCTGCTTGTCGCTGAGTCCGGCGGTTTCCGGCTTCGCTCCCACAGTGTTCAGGCCCAGCGCGACAGCGCCGGAGGAAGCCAGGATGACATCGTAACCGTCATCGCGGAGGCGCGCGATATCTTCGAGCAGGCGCTGCATGAACGCAAAGCGGGGGGTCAGTCTGTCGGTGTTTGCAAGCAAGGTCGAGCCGACCTTTACGACGATACGTTTCTTCTTTGACACGACAATCCTTCATTAATCCTTGAAATAATCTTGCGCCTATCTAATTAGTCATTGTGCAGTGCACAACCGGAGATTTGAAAAAATCTGATGCAGGAAATAAAGCAAGTCTTTATCAAGAATTGTTCATAGTAATGATTGTCGAACGAATTACTTAAAGCGATCATTTCGTGCATCTGATTTTCGATGGCTTAATAAATAGATTTATAGGTGAATTTTTTGGATATTCTACTTATCGGATGCGGGAAGATGGGCTCGGCACTTCTCGAGAACTGGAAAAAGGGGCCGGAAAATTTCACCATCGTCGATCCGGGCCTGAGCGAAGCGCCGGAGGGCGTCCGGCTCGTTTCCGACCGCTGCGCGATCTCTGACCAGAGGTTCGATGTGATCGTGGTCGCGGTTAAGCCGCAGATGATCGCGGAGATCGTGCCCCAGTACTCCGGCATGTTTGCCGACGACGGATATATGCTCTCGATTGCTGCAGGTGCGTCGATCGACACGCTGAAGCAGGCGGCAGGCGATGCACCCATCGTCCGCGTCATGCCCAACCTCCCGGCAGCGATCGGGGCAGGGGTCAGCGGCATCTGCGCCAGCGTCGACATCACCGATGCGCAACTGGCGCACGCACGCGAGATGATGGAGCGTAACGGCACTGTGGTCGAAGCGGCAGACGAGGATGCGCTCGACCGGATCACCGCCATTGCCGGATCCGGCCCGGGCTATGTCTTCGAGATCGGGCGCGCCTATGTCGCAGCGGCGATGGAGCTTGGCTTCGATGAAAACGAAGCGCGGGACATGGTGCTGGGCACGATGCAGGGCACGATCTCCATGGCGCAGGCGAGCGATCAGACGCTCGAAGATCTCCGTAATTCCGTCACCAGCAAGAACGGCACGACCGCGGCCGGTCTGGCGGCGTTGAACGGCGACGGGGCTTTCGATGCCCTCATCAAGAACACTCTTGAGGCAGCCTACGATCGCGCAGTCGAACTGCGCTGACCGCACCGGCCGCCTTACCCACAAGACACGAAACAGGATTATCATGACCGACCAGAATCTCGACCCGCAGATCCATATCGCCCAGCTGGGAGAGCGCGCCCGTGCGGCGTCGCGCGCCCTGATCGGGGCGACGACCGAACAAAAGGACACAGCGCTGCGGGAAGCCGCGCGTGCACTGCGCGAAACCGCCGGCGATCTAATCGCAGCAAATGCCAGGGACGTCGAAAGCGTGCGCGGGAAAAAGCCCGATTCCTTCATCGACAGGCTGATGCTGGATGAAGAGCGGATCGAAGGCATTGCGACCGCGCTCGAACAGATTGCCGAGCTGCCCGACCCGGTGGGCCGGGTGCTGGCAAATTTCGAACGCCCCAACGGATTGAGCATCGAACGCGTTGCCGTGCCGATCGGCGTGATCGGGATGATCTACGAATCACGCCCCAATGTCGGGGCGGATGCCAGCGCATTGTGCCTCAAGTCAGGCAATGCCGTGATCCTGCGGGGCGGTTCGGAAAGCCGCCATTCGACCCGTCAGATCGTCGATTGCATGCAGGTCGGGCTGAAAGCAGCTGGCTTGCCGCAGGATGCCGTTCAAACGGTCCAGACGACCTCGCGCGATGCGGTGGCCGAGCTGCTGAAGGCGGTTGACTATATCGACCTCGTCATCCCGCGCGGCGGGCGCGGCCTTGTCGAACTGGTGCGGGACCAGGCCAAGGTGCCGACGCTGCTGCACCTCGATGGCAATTGCCACAGCTACATCCATGCAGACGCCGATATCGAGAAATCCGTCGCGGTCGTCCGCAACGCCAAGCTGCGCCGCACCGGTGTGTGCGGGGCGACCGAAAGCATTGTCGTGGACCAGTCGATTGCGGCCGAGGCGATCCCCGCGGTGCTCGACGCGATGCCCGATTGCGAATTCAGGGGCGATGCGAGGTCGGTCGAACTGGATGACCGCGTAAAGCCGGCGAGCGAGGAAGATTTCGACACCGAGTTTCTCGATGCCATCGCCACGATCAAGGTCGTCGAGGGGTTGCAGGAGGGGATCGAGTTCGTCGCCCGCCACTCGTCTGGCCATACCGATGCCATCCTGACCGAGGACCAGGACGCTGCACGCGCATTCCTGACTGCCATCGACAGCGCCGTGGTCATGCACAATGCCTCGACCCAGTTCAGCGATGGCGGCGAATTCGGCATGGGTGCGGAAATCGGTATCGCGACGGGCAAGATGCACGCCCGCGGCCCGGTCGGCCTCGAACAGCTGACCAGCTTCAAATATCTGGTGCTGGGGGACGGTCAGACACGTCCGTAATTTGCGAAAACCGCGCCTGCTATCCGGAAGAAATGGTGGGCGCGGCAAGGATTGAACTTGCGACCCCACCCGTGTGAAGGGTGTGCTCTACCACTGAGCTACGCGCCCGTCCGCGGCGGCCTCAATTCGGCTGCCGGACAGGCGCGCGCCTCTGCCATCCCGGCAGGAAAATGGCAAGCGTCCAATGTGGGGCAAGGTCAGCGGGCGATCAGGCCGACGATTGCCGAGAGCCAGCCTTCCGGCCTCGCTTTCACAGGCGTGCCGGCGCGTTTGCCGGGACATTCGAGGCAATAGGCCTGCACGCCCCTGACGCCGAGCAACCGGTCCATGTCGCGCGAGAGGCGGTTTCCGAGTTCGCTCTGGCGGGCAGCCATCACGCCGAATAGGTCGCTGGCCGAATGCATGTCCTCTTCCGCATTGTCGCGCATCATGCTGCGGATCAGCGAGTCGTACGGATCTTGCGGCTTGCCGAGGCGCTTCACATGCCAGTCGCCATCCTTGAGCTCGGCCTTCGCTGCCGCCCAGGCAATCGCATCGTCGAGTCCGCCAAACTGGCTGACGAGGCCAAGCTGGCGCGCCGTGCCGCCATCCCAGACCCTGCCTTGCGCGATCGTATCGACCTTGTCGGGTGTCATCCCGCGTGCCTTCGCGACGTGGCCGAGGAACTTTGCATAGGTATTGGTGACAGAGGCCTGCAGGATCGCGTCGACTTCGGGAGTGAAGCCGTCGACGAGGTCGGGTTGCCCCGAAAGCGGCGTGGTGCGGAAACCGTCGGCATTCACGCCAAGCTTCTCCGCCGTACCCTCGAACGTGGGAATGACGGCGAAAACGCCGATCGATCCTGTCACGGTTTCCGGTTGTGCGAAAATCTGGTCGCCTGCCGTTGCAACCCAGTAGCCGCCGCTCGCGGCGACGTTGGC
Organism: Altererythrobacter epoxidivorans; assembly: GCF_001281485.1. NCBI lineage: Bacteria > Pseudomonadati > Pseudomonadota > Alphaproteobacteria > Sphingomonadales > Erythrobacteraceae > Altererythrobacter > Altererythrobacter epoxidivorans. Next base: position 1,955,070 of record NZ_CP012669.1, on the reverse strand, counting down.
GAAAGAAACAGCGACGGGAATACCCCGCGCCTTGTGCCGCAGTATGGCGCGGCGGATTTCTTCCGAAGCGGTCACCGAACCGCCGGGAGAATCCACGCGGACGACCAGCGCGGCCAGATCGTCTGCCAGCGCATCGTCGAGGAGATCGGCAATGCGATCCCCGCCAGCGGTACCCGGCCCGGCATTGCCATCGACGATATCGCCGGCAATCGTCACGACGCCGATAGCCTTGCCCGAACGGTCGTCCGACTGCCCCGCGAGATAGGGCGCAAGATCGGTGAATGCATAGGCGCCGGGCGTTTCGTCCCAGTCGTCCTTGCCCGCCAGTTCGGCCACGCGGTCCCCGAATTCGACGCTGCTTCCAAGCTTGTCGACCAGCCCTGCGGCGAGTGCAGCCTTCGCAAGGTCGCCCTTCGAAGCTGCCACCCAGGCAGCGGGATCGCCGGTGACCTGGTCCAGTTTCATGGCAGGTCGCGCCTTCGTGACGTTGGCCTGCCATTCTTCCCACAATGCGCCGTAAAGCGCGGCGTAGTTCTCGCGCGCCTCTTCCGACATTTCATTGCGGGTATAGGGTTCGACTGCGGCCTTGTAGGTGCCGACGCGATAGACGCGGGCATTCACGCCCAGCTTCTCGAGCAGGTTGGCGTAATAAAGATTGGTGCCGCCCGGACCGGTGACCAGCGCGCCGCCCATCGGGTCGAGCCAGACCTCGCTCGCGTGGGCGGCCAGCAGCATGTGATCGTCGGCATAGCCCATGGCATAGGTAAGCACCGGCTTGTCGGCGGCGCGGACGCGGTCCATCGCTTCGCCGATTTCCTGCAAGTGCACCTGCCCTCCGCCGACGAAACGGGAAAGGTCGAAAACCACTGCCTCGACACGGTCGTCGCTCGCGGCAGCTTCCAGTGCGCGGACGATATCGTGCACCTGATATTCGCCGACAGGCGCCTGCTGGCTGATCAGGGCCTGCAGTGGGTCGATCCGGCTGCGTTCCTCGACCACGTATCCGTCGAGTTCCAGCAACAGCGCACCGTCGCGGATCTGGCCGGGGCTGGGGCGGGACGAAAGGATGGCGAACAACAGGGAGAAAAACAGGAGCATGAACAGCAGGGCCAGCCCGTCTTTTATCCCGACCAGCAGTCGCCAAACCTTGCCTGCAAAACTCATGCGAAACAGTATCCCGTCAATTGTCCGGCCCTTGGATTAGGGGTTTGAACGCAAACTTCCAACGAAAAGGGAGCGAGGAAAGGGTTGAGCGACCAACGCGGCTCGTCTAACGGCATCGCTTTAATGACATCATCGGCAACTTCATCGACCTCCGGCCGTTATCCAGCGGGTTCGGCGGCGTTTCCACATCGTGACTTGCTGGGCATCGCGCAGCTCGAACGACACGAAATCCTCTACCTGCTCGACGAGGCAGAGACCTGGGTCGAACTGAACCGGCAGAGTTCGAAACATTCGGACCGACTGGCCGGGCTCACCATCATCAACGCTTTTTTCGAAAACAGCACGCGAACGCTGCTGAGTTTCGAGATTGCGGGCAAGCGGCTGGGGGCGGACGTCGTCAACATGCATGCCGCAACCTCAAGCGTGAAGAAGGGCGAGACGCTGATCGACACGGCGATCACTCTCAATGCCATGCGGGCCGACGCCATCGTGATCCGGCACGGGTCGAGCGGTGCGACCGGACTGATCGCCGACAAGGTCGACTGCCCTGTCCTCAATGCAGGTGACGGCCAGCACGAACATCCGACGCAGGCGCTGCTCGATGCCCTCGCACTGCGCCATGCCCTGCGCGAACGTGGCCAGTCGGCGGACGATTTCACCGGCCTGACGGTGACGATCTGCGGAGACATCCTCCATAGCCGCGTGGCCCGCTCGAATCTCCTGTGTCTGCAGGCGCTTGGTGCCTCTGTGCGCCTTTGTGCGCCGCCTGCGCTGATGCCACCCGGGGTGGAGGCCATGGGTGCCGAGCCGTTCCATGACTTCGACGCGGCGCTGAAGGGCAGCGATGTCGTGATGATGCTCCGCCTCCAGACCGAGCGGATGCAGGGGCAGTTCATCCCTTCGGCACGCGAATATCATCACCTCTACGGCCTGACCCGCACCCGGCTCGATCGTGCCGCTCCCGGCGCTCTGGTCATGCATCCCGGCCCGATGAACCGCGGCGTCGAGATCGATAGCGAGGTTGCAGACAGCCTCGACCGTTCGATCATCACGCGGCAGGTTGAAATGGGTGTCGCGATCCGCATGGCCTGCCTCGACATCCTGACGCGCAAGGCGCGCAGCGTGGAGGGCTGGGCATGAAGCAGCAACGAGCCATAGCAATTACCAACGGGCGGATCGTTACGCCGGGCGGTATCGTCGAGGGCACCCTGCGTCTTGTTGAAGGGGCAATTGCGTCGGTCGGCACCGATGGCCCAGCCGACGGTGACGAGGTGATCGACGCGAGCCGCAGGCTGGTCACGCCCGGGTTGGTCGATTTCGGCGTATTCGCCGTCGACAAGCCCGCGTTCCACTTCGGCGGCATCACGCGTGCCGCGCTGATGCCTGACCAGAACCCGCCGCTCGATTACCCGAGCCGCGTCAATTTGATCGCCAAGAGCGGCAAGCCCGATCTCTGGGTGCATCCGCTTGCGGCTGCGACCTGCGACCTCGCGGGTGAACAGCTTGCCGAAATCGGCTTGATGAAAGAGGCCGGAGCGCGCGGTGTCGCCACCGGTCGTCGCTGGATAGGCGACAGCGGTGTCATGCTGCGGCTGATGCAATATGCCGCCATGCTCGATCTCGTCGTGGTAAGCCATGCAGAGGACGGCGGATTGACCGGCCAGGCCGCGGCAACCGCTGGCGAAATGGCGACGCGCCTGGGCCTGCCGAGCGCGCCTGCCGAAGCAGAGTCGCTTGCCGTCGCCCGCGATATCGCGCTCGCGGAAATGTCCGGCGCAAGGCTTCACTTGCGGCAGGTTACGACCCGTGCCGCTCTCGACCTGGTGCGTGCGGCGAAAAAGCGCGGCGTGCCAGTGACTGCCGGGGTAACGCCCGCGCATTTCATGCTGTCGGACCTTGCGTTGGCAGAATTCCGCAGCTTCATGCGCCTCTCGCCGCCGCTGCGCCGCGAAGAAGAGCGCCAGGCTGTGATCGAGGCGATCGGTGATGGAACGATCGACGTAGTCGCATCGGGCCATGATCCGCGCGGGCCGGAGGACAAACGCCTGCCATTTTCTGACGCGGAAGAGGGCATGGCGGGCGCAGAGACCCTTCTGGCAATGACGCTCACACTGGTCCGCGACGAAGTGATCGACCTACCGCGGGCTTTCGACCTCCTTGCAGCCACGCCGGCCAGCCTGCTGGGTGTCGAGGCAGGCGAGCTCAAGGCAGGGCACGAGGCCGATGTCGCAATCGTCGATCCGGACAAGCCCTGGATCATCGACCGGCGCGAAATGAAATCCACTGCCGACAACACGCCTTTCGATGGCCAGCCGACACAGGGCCGGGTCACCGCGCTGTTCAAGGGCGGGGTGCGGATCTCGCGCTGACCGGGCGGGTGCCGCGTATAAAAATACCCCCGGAGCCTTGCGGCGCCGGGGGTAGTCTCGCTGAAGTATTGTATCAGGTTTAGCGCGCAGCCATCCGGACCGGGGTCGAAACGGCACCCGGCATCGGGCTGCTCTCTGCATAGGCGAAGCAGCCCTTGCCCGAAGCCTTGACCGTCGCGCACATGTTGCGAGCGCTGGCCGCGCCGAAGCCGGCAGCAGCGACGCGGTAATAGGTCTTGCCGCGCACCTTTGCCTCGGTGATCACGGCATCGCGGCCCGAAAGCTGGCTGTAACGCTTCTGGTAGATGCTCCACGCACGCTCTGCGCTGGCGCGGTTCGAGAAGCTGCCAAGCTGTACTAGGTGTGTCGCGGTTGCATTGTCGGAAGTCGAAGCCATGCGGCGCTGCGGAGACGACTTGGCAAGGCGCGTCGGCGCTTTTGCCGGTGCCGCGGCGGAAGCCGGAACGTCCTGCACGACAGCCTTCGAGACATAGCGCGTCCTGGGTGCTTCGTAAGCCGGAGCGGCAGCAGGTTCAGCCATTGCGAACTGGGCCGGTTCGGATGCCGGAGCAAGCTCGCCTGCGTCAGGCTCGCCGAATGCAAACATTTCGCTTTCGCTGGCAATCGCTTCTTCAGCCGGGATCTGGGCTGCGGCTTCGGCAACCATCATTTCCTGGCTCGGGAAGTTGCCGAGAGCGAGGTGCGTCGGCTGGCCGTTGTCGGCGCTCGGCGAAACCTGCAGCAGGCTCGCGACGCGCGACTGGAAATCTTCCGGCTTCGCCATGTGTGCCCAGTCGCTGATGCGCTGGTCGAGCTGGTCTGCAGGAACGTCTTCTGCCGCCATGACGCGGGCTGCGCGCCAGTTGCCCTGCAGGGCATAGGCATAGGCAAGGTTCTGGCGAACCTTTGCGCTGTCCTGGCCTGCACGCAGTGCGTTGCTGAGGATGTGGACACCCTTGTCGGCATCGCCTGCGAGAGCGAGCGCGAGACCCATGTCGGCCGGGTCGATATCGCTTTCCCACTGTTCGAGGGTCGATACCGCAACGGCATTGTTGCCGAGTGCGACTTCGGCGAGGGCATAGCTGAGGACGGTGCGCGGGTCGTTGTCGCCTAGGACCAGGGCATCGTTGAAGCTGGTAGCGGCCGAGGCGAAGCGGCCCGATTCGAGATAGGCGGCGCCCAGCATTGCACGGTAACCGGCATTGCGCGGTTCGGCGAGAACGGCTGCCTCTGCATGGACAATGGCCTTGTCGACCTGACCCTTCTCAAGCGCGACCTGCGCCTTCTGGAACGAGGTTTCTGCGCGCGGCGCAGCACTCGTGGTGCAACCTGCCAGCGCAACACTGGCCAATGCCGTGGTCACGGCAAGGGCAATCTTCGGTCCGTTCATCTTGGCGGTGCGACTCATGGTCTATCCCCCTCTTTCAGCGCAATTATCCGTCGGTCCGCTTCATGCGAGCGGCCAGCGAGTCTAGTTCTTCGATATCGTCGAGCAGCGCATCGAGCGCGGCGGTGACAAGCGACTGCGCGCTTTCGCCCTGCATGGTGGCGGCGAGGCGCAGTTTGAGATGGCGATCAGCGTCGAGGCGCAGCGTGAATGCAGCGCGCTTGCCTTGCTTGGTAGCGCTCTTGCGCTTGGGTGCAGGGCGAGCCTTTACATTGTCCTGGCGAATGGTTTCGACCAGCGCGTCCTGCTGCTTGCGGACTGCTGGCTCATCGCTTTCCGGCTTTTCAGCTTCCGGCTCGGTCTTGCCGGGCTTCAGCTGCACGACATCTGCCGTGCGAACGGTATCGGCGTCCTCGCCCATGTCGTTCCAGCCGAGATCTTCGAGATTTTCGGCTGTGGCGTTGGGAATCGGACCGAGCTGCGGACGCATCGCAGGTTTGGCGCCACCCTTGCGTGCCAGCAAGGTGGGGCTGAGAGAGGCAAAGCTTGCTTCGGTCATGGCGCGGCGCGCTCCTTGCTTGGCCCGTTACTGGGCAACCCGGCGGCCGAAACCGCCACCAGGACGATTTGCCCCGGGCAGCTGCGACTGCGAATTCGGTGCAGCGAACACGGTGCGACGGAAATTCTTCTCCAGACGATCGGAGATGTATTTCCAGAGCGCGGTGACCTCGGCGGCGCTACGGCCTTCGGGATCGACTTCCATTACCGTACGGCCGTCGATCATCGAGGCTGCAAAATCGGTGCGATGGTGAAGGGTGATCGGAGCGACCGTGCCGTGCTGCGACAGCGCGACAGCGGCTTCCGAAGTGATCTTGGCCTTGGGGGTCGCCGCGTTGACGACGAAGACCAGCGGCTTGCCAGCGCGTTCGCACAGATCGACCGTGGCGCCGACAGCGCGCAGATCGTGCGGGCTGGGACGGGTCGGTACGACGATCAGTTCGGCAACGCCGATGACCGACTGGATGGCCATGGTGATGGCTGGCGGCGTATCGATTACCGCAAGCTTGAAACCCTGCTGCCGCAAGACCTGGAGGTCGTTGGCGAGGCGGGCGACCGTGGTCTGTGCAAAGGCAGGATATTCCGCCTCACGCTCGTTCCACCAATCGGCAAGCGAACCTTGCGGGTCGATATCTATAAGCACGACCGGTCCAGCGCCTGCGCGCTGAGCCTGTACGGCCAGATGACCGGAGAGAGTCGTCTTCCCCGATCCGCCTTTCTGCGATGCCAAAGCTAGTACACGCAACGATTGGGTCCCCCTGGTTTGCCCAACAATCTCCGTTCGAAAACGGCTTTCATCGCTGGGATCGCAGGATACCCCTAATATTGGGTTAATGGCCGTGGTCCGGCTTGGCCTCTCGGGCTCGGTATCTTTGCTAACCGCCGGTTTACCATGTCGCGCTTATGCTGGCGGGCAATAGAGCCACTCAAGGGGACTAACCGTGATTAATTCGACTGCCTGGCAAAAAATCTGTGCCGCTGCATCGGTCGTCGCCATCTGCGCAGCCGCGCCTCTTTCGGCCGGTGTGAAAGATGGCGTCGATGCCTGGACGAGGGGCGATTTCGCAGCTGCCGTGGCAGAATGGAAGGGCCCGGCGGCCAATGGCGATGCCGATGCGCAGTTCAACCTGGCGCAGGCTTACAGGCTGGGTCGCGGCGTTCCCGCCGATCTCGAGGCTGCTCGCGAACTTTATCGCAAGGCGACCGAGCGCGGTCACCTGAAAGCTGCCGACAATTATGGGCTGCTGCTTTTCCAGCAGGGCAAACGGGCAGAGGCCATGCCGTTCGTCAGGGCCGCTTCCGACCGCGGCGATCCGCGCGCACAATATGTCCTGGGTCTTGCCTATTTCAACGCTGACCTTGCTGAAAAGGACTGGCCGCGTGCCTATGCGCTGATGACGCTCGCCAATGCATCGGGACTGCCGCAAGCAGCCGGCGCGCTCCAGCAAATGGATAGCTTCATCCCGCTTCCGGACCGCGAAAAGGCGCAGGTCCTCGCGGTCGAGATCAAGGCGCAAAGCGACGCCCGGCGGAGCGCCGAAATGGCTGCAGCCGATCTCGATCACGCCGGACCGCCCAAGGCCGATCTCACTCCGGCCATTCCGCGTCCGGTCGCCACGGTCCCTATTGCTCCGTCGCGACTTGGTGCTGACTTCGCAATCGCACCTGGCGTCACGCCCGAAGTTCGCACGCCTGTCGTCGCAGTGCCCGAACCCGTCGCTGCATCCGTGGTGGCGAGAGCATCGGCCACCAGAGGAAATGGACCATGGGCCGTGCAACTTGGCGCATTCGGCGTTGCCGGAAACGCGGACAAGCTCTGGACGAAACTCTCTGCTCGCAGCGAGCTCGCTGGTGCGAAAAAGCTGAAGGTACCGGCTGGCCGGGTCACGAAATTGCTCGCGGGCGGGTTCGACACGCAATCCGCGGCGCAAGACGCTTGTCGAGCATTGAAGGCGTCCGGTCAGGACTGTCTTGTGACGCGTAACTGATTGAGGCACATTCCCTTCCAGATCAAATCTGGGGGGATTTCATGAGCGAGAACGAAAATATACCGGCGGCAGTCGCGGCAGAAATGTACGCAACTGGCGAAGTCGCTCACACGCCCGATCAGCAACCCGTCGCGGCTGCGGACCGGATCGTAACGCTGGATTTCATCCGCGGCATTGCCGTGCTCGGCATCCTGTTCGCCAATATCACGGCCTTCGGGCATCCATTCATGGCCTATTTCTGGCCTCCGGCGCTTGCGACGGGCACCACGCCCGCGGACGAGGCTGTCTGGCTGTTCCAGTTCGCTGTCATCGACGGAAAGTTCCGCGGCCTGTTCACCCTCCTGTTCGGAGCGGGCATATATCTGTTCATGGAACGCGCCTGGGCGCGCGGGGCAACGCGGTGGCTGCAATTCCGCCGGCTGATCATCCTCATGTTGTTCGGCCTCAGCCACTATTTCCTGATCTGGGGCGGTGACATCCTGACGCTATATTCGGTGTGGGGCATGGTCGCCTTGCTTACCCTGAAATGGCAGCCGAAGACCCAGCTCAAGGTGGGGATCGGTGTCCTTGCGGTCGGCACCCTGCTGATGACCGTACTCATGGGCATGAACTACGCGGCAGCGGAAATCCCCGCCGTCAATGCGCAGGTGCCTGAAGAAGCGAGGGCGCAGCTGGAGGGGACGGAAGAAAAGATCCTGACCGATTCCAAGCAAGTCACTGCAATCTACCAAGATGGCTCATATGCCGATGTGGTCGAGCGCCAATTGGGCGAGTGGGGGCAGTTGGTCCAGGAACTGATCTTCGCCGGAATGGGTGAGACCTTTGGCCTGATCCTTATAGGCAGCGCGCTGTATCGGCTCGGCATGTTCCATGGCCAATTTTCCGAAGCCAAGCTGAGGCGGTGGGGCTGGTCCGGCGTGATCGTGGGCGTTGTTCTGTCGCTACTGGCCGGACTTTGGCCGTACACGACCGGGTTCAGCTTCTTCACCACCATGTTCGTGTTCAACGGTTTGGGCGGTGTGCCGCACCTGATGACCGTGTTCGGCTTGCTTTCGCTGTTCGTGGTTTATGCGCCCGTTGCATCGCAAAGTGCGATCGGCCAGCGTTTCGTCGCCGCCGGGAGAATGGCCTTCACCAACTATCTCGGAACGTCGATCCTGATGATGTTCGTCTTCCACGGCTGGGCCTTCGGCTTGTTCGGCAGGCTGTCGCGGGTCGAATTGTTCGGGGTGGTGCTGGTGACCTGGGTGCTCATGCTGTTCTGGTCGAAAGCCTGGCTCGCGCGGTTCCGCTATGGCCCTCTCGAATGGCTGTGGCGTTGCCTGACCTACGGCAAGCTGTTTCCGCTGAAGCGCTAATCTCGGTTTCGGGGAGCGGGAATCAGCCCTCTCGCTCCTCGATTTCCTCGACCTTGCGATGGCCGCGTGCGGCCACGATCGTTTCGCGCGCAAACAGCATCAGCCCTGTACTCAGCAGCAGCATGGTCAGGATCCATGCGACAGCGGTCAGGCTACCGATCTGCGGAGTGATGAAGGCGCTGACGAACAGCAGCACGATCACGATACTGATGGTGAGCGCGGCCGATGTGCTGAACATGACGGCGCGCTGCGCAAGCTTGCGGCGGTTGCGGAGCCAGTCGAGCTCCTTTTCCTCGCGCAATGTGTGCTCTTCTTCCATCCGCACTTCCAGCCGCTCGATCCGTTCCGCGACCCAGATCAGGCGCGTCATCATGACGTTCATGATCGCGCCGATACCGGCGAGCAGGAAAGCGGGTGCAAGGCTGAGGCGCACGATTTCCTGTACGCGGACGGTGCTGGCGGTACGTTCGAGCAGTTCCGCTGCCAATGTGTGGTCGGAAGCGAGAAGGTCGAGCATGCTCAATCCTTCGTTTCGAAGGGGTTCTTCGGGCTCTTGAGCACGACCCGTACCGGAACGGCCTCGAAGCCCAGCTTGCTGCGGATGCCGTTCACGAGATAGCGTTCGTAGCTCTTCGGCAACATGTCGAGCCTGGTGCCGAAAACGACAAAGCGCGGCGGCCTCGTGCCAGCCTGCGTGATGTAGCGCAGCTTGATACGTTTGCCCTTGGGCGCTGGGGGCGGATTTGCTTCCAGCGCATCGTCGAACCAGCGATTGAGGGCGGCGGTCGGAACGCGTTTCGACCAGCTTTCGCGCAATTCGAATGCGGCACCGAGCATCTGGTCGAGGCCCTTGCCGGTCTTTGCGCTCACGGCAATCAGCGGCAGGCCGCGTACTTGCGCCAGCCCGTCGTCGAGTGCGGCGCGGATGCCATTGAACAGCGCGGAGGCGTCTTCTGCGATATCCCACTTGTTGATCGCGACCATAAGCGCGCGACCTTCCTGCAGGACGAGATCGGCGATCTTGAGATCCTGGTGCTCGAGCCCCTGTGTCGCATCGAGCAGCAGCACGACGACTTCTGCAAAATCGACGGCGCGGCGGGCGTCGGCAACTGACAGTTTCTCGAGCTTTTCGACGACGCGCGCCTTCTTGCGCATGCCGGCCGTATCGATCAGGCGGATTTCGCGGTTTTCGCCGGTTTTCGGATCGGTCCAGTTCCAGTCGATCGCGATGGAGTCGCGGGTAATGCCGGCCTCGGGACCGGTCAGCAGGCGATCTTCGCCCAGCAATTGGTTGATCAGAGTGGACTTGCCCGCATTGGGGCGGCCCACGATTGCCAGCTTCAGCGGGCCAAGAGTCTCGTCATCGTCCTCGCTGGCGGCAAATTCGGCGGCGGCTTCGGCAGCCTCGGACTTGGCGCCGATAATCGGCCAGAGAGCACCGAAAAGGTCGGCAATGCCTTCGCCGTGTTCGGCTGAAACACCGATGGGTTCGCCAAGGCCCAGCGAATAGCTTTCGTACAGGCCTGCTTCGCCTGCCTTGCCCTCGGCCTTGTTGGCGACCAGCACCACCGGCACTTCCTGTTCGCGCAGCCAGCGCGCGATTTCTTCATCCAGGGGAGTGATGCCAGCGCGCGCATCGATCACGAACATCGCGGCATCGGCCCCTTCGAGGCTAACTTCGGTCTGCATGCGCATACGGCCCGGCAGCGTGTCGGGGTCCTCGTCCTCCCACCCGGCGGTATCGACTACGGTGAAAGACATTCCGGCGAGTTCTGCATCGCCCATGCGGCGGTCGCGCGTCACTCCCGGCTGGTCGTCGACCAGCGCGAGTTTCTTGCCCACCAGCCGGTTGAACAGGGTGGACTTGCCGACGTTCGGGCGGCCGATAATGATGACCTGGGGTTTCATGATTGCCTGCAAGTGGCCCTTAAGCTGCCTGAGCGCAAGCTTCGGGCAAGCGTGCCAGGTCCGTCAGTCTTTCTTGGCGACCGGCGGGTTCTCGCCGAGATCTTCGTACCAGGCTTCGACCGGACCGGTCAGCTTGATCGTCAGCGGCTGGCCCTTGCGGTCCATCGACCGGCCGGCCTGCACGCGCACCCAGCCTTCGGAAATGCAATATTCCTCGATGTCCGTGCGCACGCGGTCCTTGAACCGGATGCCGACGCCGCGCTGCAGCTTGTCGGCGTCGAAAAACTCGCTCCGCGGGTTGACCGACAGGTGGTCAGGCGGGGTGTCCTGGGTGTTATCTTCGCTCATGCGGTGGCCCGTTACTGCGCTGCGCATTGATCGGCAACATCATTCGCAAGCGCTCAATCGGGCGGAGGCGGCGTTTCCATCGGCCCGCGGTCGGGCTGGTCGAAGTCGGGTGAGGGCGGGTTCACTTCCGGCGGTTGTTCGAACGGCGTTTCGGCCGGAGGCGATTCGGGCGGTGTCTCGGGCGGGGAAGTGGGATCGATTTCAGGTCCGGGCTGGGTTGCCATTGTAATCCTCCGTCGAAAGGCAAGGTTACAACGCTTGTAGCACAGGCAATGTTCCGTCCAGAGCATCGCGGAGCTTGCCCTTTTGTGCAGGCCCGATTAATGGCGCTCCCCTACACGCGTGGCGGCCGCGCCTCACGCGCGGCTTCGTTCGGGTTGCGGGCGTGGCGGAACTGGTAGACGCGCCAGATTTAGGTTCTGGTATCGCAAGATGTGGGGGTTCGAGTCCCTTCGCCCGCACCAATCCGCTCGCTACACTCCTCGAGCGGGTCTCGATCATGACGAATTTGTTGAAAAGGCATCAGTTTTAATCCCATGCAGATCAAGGAAACCGCCAACGAAGGCCTCAAGCGCGCCTATCAGATCACCATCAAGGCGAAGGAAATCGCCGAGAAGATCGAGGCCGAGGTCAAGAAGCTCGCTCCGCAGGTGAAAATGCCGGGCTTCCGTCCGGGCAAGGTGCCGGCGAATCTCATCAAGAAGATGCATGGCGAACAGCTGCACGCGCAGACGCTCAACGACGTGATCCGCGATTCGGTCGACGGCCTGATGCGCGACAAGGAACTGCGTCCGGCGATGCAGCCCAAGATCGACCTCGGCGAAGGCTATGAAGAAGGCAAGGATGCCGAGATCACTGTCGAGCTCGAAGTGCTTCCGACCATCGAAGCTCCGACGGTCGACGGCCTGAAGCTGGAACGCCTGACCGTGCCGGTTTCGGACGAAGCGGTCGATGATGCGGTCAAGAGCATTGCTGGCCAGAACAAGGCTTACAAGGACGCTCCGAAGACCAAGAAGGCCGCCGACGGCGACCAGCTGATCATCGATTTCACCGGTCGTCTCGGCGACGAGGAATTCGAAGGCGGCAAGGCCGAAGACGCTCCGCTGGTGATCGGTTCGGGCCAGTTCATCCCCGGCTTCGAAGAACAGCTGGTGGGCGTGAAGACCGGTGACGAGAAGACCATCACCGTTACCTTCCCCGAAGATTACCCGGCCGAGAACCTGAAGGGCCAGGAAGCTCAGTTCGATATCAAGGTGAAGCAGGTGAAGGTCGAGACCGAAACGAAGGTCGACGACGAATTCGCCAAGCAGCTCGGCATCGACAGCCTCGACAAGCTCAAGGAACTGCTCCGCGGCCAGCTGGAACAGCAGACCGCCGGCCTCACCCGTACGCAGATGAAGCGCCAGCTGCTCGATACCCTGGCTGCCGGCCATGACTTCGACGTGCCGGAAGGCATGGTCGACGCCGAATTCCAGCAGATCTGGGCTCAGCTGCAGCAGGAAGCCTCGCGTGAGGAAAATCCGCAGGAAGCGCTGAAGGAAATCCAGGAAGAGCGCGACGATTATCGCAAGATTGCAGAGCGCCGCGTGCGTCTCGGCCTGCTCCTCTCGGAAATCGGCCAGGCCAATGGCGTGGAAGTGACCGGTCAGGAAATGTCGATGCTGATCCAGCAGGCGGCACAGCAGTACCGTCCGGAAGACCGCGATCGCTTCATCCAGTATGTGCAGCAGGAGCCGATGGCAGCAGCCCAGCTTCGCGCGCCGCTTTATGAAGACAAGGTTGTCGACTTCCTCTTCGACAAGGCTGAAATCACCGACCGTGAAGTGACGCAGGAAGAGCTCGAAGCCGCTATCGAGGCAGAAGAGAGCGCAGAAGCGAAGCCGGCTGCGAAGAAGAAGGCTCCGGCCAAGAAGAAGGCCGCTGCCAAGAAGGACGACGCGGACAAGAAGCCGGCTGCAAAGAAGGCTGCTGCCAAGAAGGACGAAGGTGAGAAGAAGCCTGCGGCCAAGAAGGCTCCGGCGAAAAAGGCTGCCGCCAAGAAGGACGAGGGCGAGAAGAAGCCTGCGGCCAAGAAGGCACCTGCCAAGAAGGCAGCAGCGAAAAAGTAATCGGCCTTACGGAATGTGGCGGACGGTCAGTCGTCCGCCGGTTCCCATGGTTTGAAAGAGGGCGTGGGCAGTTCTGCTGTCCGCGCCCTTTCATATGCGGCGCCCATCTTCAGCACCTCGTGGTCGTTCCATTTCGCGCCCATGATCGAAAGACCGACCGGCAGCCCCTCGATGGAACCCATCGGCACCGACAGGTGCGGGTATCCAGCGATTGCGGCCAGTGAACCTGCGCCGATGCTGCCCGGATAGTCATCGCCATAGATCAGGTCTATCGGCCACGCGGGGCCGGTTGTCGGAGCGATCAGGAAGCTCACATTGTTTTCGGCAAGCAGCCGGTCGATCCCTTCCTTGCCCGCCAGTTTCAGCGAATTGGCGCGCGCTGCCTCATAAGCCTCGCGGTCTGTCGTCGCTTCGGCCATTTCAAAGATGTCCTGGTTGAAGAAGCGCAGTTCGTCCTTCGCGTTCGCATTGTTGAAGGCGATGGTATCGGCCAGCGAGCGTACCGGAATGTCGGCGGGCGATCCGGTCAGGTAAGTGCCGAGGTCCTCGCGCAATTCGAAGAGGAGTACGGTAAATTCGTCCGCGCCCATGCTTTCCGGGTCTTGATATTCGATCTCGACCAGTTCGGCGCCCGCATTGCGCAAGTCCTCGAGGGCCTTTTCGAACAGCTCAGTTACAGGGGCAAAACTGCCGACCTGCTTGCGCATGACGCCAAAACGCACGCCTTTGAGGCTGGTGTCGAGCATGCCTTGTGTGAAATCGACCTTGCGCGCGTCAGCTTCTGCCGTTGCGGGATCGGCGGGATCACTGCCGGCAATCGCGTTCATGATCATCGCCGCGACATAGCTGCTGCGTGCCATCGGCCCCGCTGTGTCCTGCGAGTGGCTGATCGGGACGACATGCGTGCGGCTGACGAAACCGACCGTAGGCTTGAAGCCGACGATCCCGTTGATCGAGGCGGGGCAGGTTATCGATCCGTCCGTTTCCGTGCCGATTGCAGCCCAGGCAAATCCTGCAGCCACGGCAGCACCGCTGCCAGAGGACGATCCGCACGTGTTGCGGTCGGTGGCGTGCGGGTTGCGGGTCTGCCCGCCAACCGCGCTCCATCCGCTGGTCGAACCGGAACTGCGGATGTTGGCCCATTCGGACAGGTTGGTCTTGCCCAGGATGACGCCGCCAGCATCGCGCAGGCGGGCAACCAGCGGAGCATCGCGGCCGGTATTGTTATCCTTCAGCGCCAGCGAACCCGCAGTGGTCGGCATGTCCTTGGTTTCGACATTGTCCTTCACCAGCAGGGTCATTCCGCCCAGTGGAAGCCGCGCCTTCTCGGCGGCTTCTGCCTGCGCGGGTGCATCGGGATTGGTCGCGATCACCGCATTCAGCTTCGGCCCGGCGTCGTCCATCTGCGCAATGGCGAGAAGTTGCCGCTCCGCAGCATCCTTCGCCGCGCTGGTTGCCGCCTGCATGGGTGCAGGAGCAGACTGTGCCGAAACTGCGGAAGGAAGCAGCGCCAGCGCCGCAAGCGGAAGCGCCAGAGCAGCGCCAGGGATGATGTTTCTCATACCCCTTATGCTGTCCGGCGCCCCGCCATGTGGCAAGCGAAAACTGCCCCTTAGAAATTGCCCTTCACGGAGAGGCGGAAGATGGTCGAGACATCGACCCTCCGGTTCTCGCGGAACAGGACAGGCGAGCGATCGCGCAAGCCGTCGTAAACCGTGCGGTTGAAATAGGATTCTCCGGCGGTGAGGTTGAACGCCTGCAAGTTGACTGTCAGCCCCAGCACATCCTTGTTCTCGACATAGGCGTAGGTGTAGATCGGCCCTTCGTAATCGCGGCCGGTTTCGTAGAGCCGGACATAGCGTTCATTCTGCGATGCGTTGAACCCGGCCCCGAACGCCCAGTCGCTCTTCGGGATATCCCAGCGCAGTTCCGTATCGCTGCGGAAGCGGCGATGTCCGCTGAACGGACGGTCGATCCCGGTCAGCGGGTCGGGCAAGGACGTCGTCTCGAAAGTGTTGCCCGATGTCAGGCGAGCGCCCTTCCAGCCCAGCCTGTCGAGGTTGAGCGTCAGGTCGGCGCGAATTCCGTAAAGCTCTGCCTTGCCGTCGATATTGCCCGATGATTCCCCGCCGGCGACGGGGATGATGTCGATGAAATCATCGATGAAGCGGGCATAGGCGCGAAGGTTTGCAGAACCCCATGGCCCGAGGTCTTTCTTGGCCTCGAAATCCAGCTCCCACGCTTGTTGCGGCACCAGGCGGATATTACCGGCATTGTCGTTGTCACCCTGCAGGTCGACCGTCGCAAGGAAAGTCCCGAAGGAAAGCTGGCCGACGGTCCGTGCCAGCTTGAACGACAGGTCGAGTTTGGGGTTGGCCGCCCACGCGAGCGTGACCGAACCCTTGGGCCGCCAGAATTCGCGGGTCAGGCCGCGGTCGCCGCTTTGCGCCAGCTTTGAATATTCGTAGCCGCCGCCGATCTGCAGCGTCAGGTCAGGGGCGAGGTTGCGGTTATGGGTAAGGATCGCTTCGTAGCGATCTTCGGTCACTTTCCCCGTGCCGCCGGGGAAGGGAACGATGTCGAATTCACCGTCCGTCCCGAGATCGCCCACGGTCGCGATCCGGTCGAGCCGGTTGAACGCCGCTTCGCCATCGAGCTGCCAGTCGCCGCCGAGCATTGCCCAGCTATATTCTGCACGCCCGATCCGTTCGCCCGCCTTGCTGTCGGTCCAGAACCAGCTGCCCTGCGTCGGGCTGCCATCGTCGAACACGTAGTAGGAAGTGGCCGGACCGTCGCTCTGGCTGAAGCGTTCGATCCCGATCAGCTTCAGCCTGCCCGGGCCGAGCCCGAATTCGACATCGGCGCTGATGTCGTAATTGTAGCCATCATCGCGGTTCAGGAAGTCGCGGAAATAGGCGGTCTCACCGACCGGGTAACGCCATTCGTCATGGTTGAAACGGGTCGAGTCCCAGCCGTAGGAGGCATTGAGGTTGGCCGTCGTTCCATTCGGACTCGCATATTTCAGCTGTCCCGACAGTTTGGGAAATTCGCCCTTGAACCACAGCAGCGTATCGCGCTGTTCGAGGAGATTGCCGGCCGCGTCATAGATAAAGGTGCCCTTGCCGCCGCCACCGCCGCCGCGGCCGACATCGTGGGTGTAGGCTGCGGTCCAGTCGATATTGCCCGACGACCCGCTGACCGAGACTTCGCCGCCGCCATAGCTGTCGAGAGCGTATTTCGGCCTGGCGATCGCGCGATATTCGAACTGTCCGCTGACCCCGCCGCTCTCGACGATGACATTGGCGACCTGGCCCGAAAGCCCGGGGATGCCGAAAGTCGCACCGTCGACGATGTCGATCCGGGTGACGCGCTTGGCCGCAATCCGCGCGAGCTGCGTGGTCGCGCTGTCGGACTTGCTCGCGAGCCGGTCGCCATTGATGAGCACGTTTTCGCTCGCCTGGCCAAGTCCGCGACCCTGGCTTTCGTCACGGACAGTGAAACCCGGGACGTTCTGCAGCATGTCGAGCGCATTGCGAGGTGCGAATCTGTCGAAATCTGCGGGAAGGTAGCTGGTGACCTGACCGCCTGCAGGACCATCTGTCTTGACCTCTTTCTGGCCCTCTGCGCTGTCCGATGCGAGCGCCGGGCTGGATACGGAAAGCAGCGTCGCTGCAATCGCAGACGCTACGGCAAAGCGGGATACACCAAGGTGTTTTGCGGCGCTAATGCGCTCGATGACGTTTGTTTTCATACGCTTCTGATACGTTGCGTTACAAACGATGGGAGCGCGGCTCGACCGGAGTCCGCAAAGTGGCGATAAACGGCATTGCGAACCGACGAACGACTTTTGACGACCGATAAGCGGTTAACGCCCTTGAACATTGGCCATGCAATGGCGAGATAGGCGAACCTATCGAGACAAGAGGACAACCATGATCGACCTGTTCGGCACCGAAGCTCACGCAACCCAGGGCCAGTTCACCCGTGACCCGCTCACCGGGGCACTCGTGCCGGTCGTGGTCGAGCAGACCAGCCGCGGCGAACGCAGCTTCGACATCTTCAGCCGCCTGCTGCGCGAACGCATCGTGTTCGTCACCGGCCAGGTCGAAGACAACATGGCGGCGCTGATCACGGCGCAGCTGCTGTTCCTCGAAAGCGAAAACCCGTCGAAGCCGATCAGCATGTACATCAACTCGCCGGGCGGCGTGGTTACTGCCGGCATGGCGATCCATGACACCATGCAGTACATCAAGCCGCGCGTTTCGACCGTGTGTATCGGCCAGGCCGCCTCGATGGGCAGTTTCCTGCTTGCAGCGGGTGAGCCGGGCATGCGCATCGCACTGCCCAATGCCCGCATCATGGTTCACCAGCCTTCGGGCGGTGCACGCGGCATGGCATCGGATATCGAGATCCAGGCACGCGAAATCCTGCGTATCCGCACCCGGATGAACGACCTTTACGTCAAATATACCGGCCAGAGCCTGACCGATATCGAGAAGGCGATGGACCGCGATACCTTCCTCGAAGCGGAAGAAGCGATGAAGTTCGGCCTCGTCGACAAGGTCTTCGAAACTCGCCCTGAAAGCGAGCCGGAAGGCGACGACAGCGGTTCGGGCGGCGCGCCGGAATAGGATTATCGCGTTTTTCCGGCCTGTTGCGGGACATTCGCCCGTTAGGGCTGTGTTGACCCAGCCGCTTCAGCTAGCGGCAAGCCGGAAAAGCTATAGCTATATATTGATTCATAAACTTCCCGAGATACACTCGGCGAATCCCCCTGCTATGGGGATCGGAAGCGTTAGGATATGACAAAGTTGAGCGGAACCGACAGCAAAAGCACCCTCTACTGCAGCTTCTGCGGCAAGTCGCAGCATGAAGTTCGCAAGCTCATCGCAGGACCCACCGTGTTCATCTGCGACGAGTGCGTGGAGCTGTGCAACGACATCATCCGCGAGGAAACCAAGGCCGGGATCGCAGGCAAGAAGGAAGGCGAGGTTCCGACCCCGCGCGAAATCTTCGAAACGCTGAACGATTACGTGATCGGCCAGGATTCCGCGAAGCGGAACCTCTCGGTCGCGGTGCACAACCACTACAAGCGTCTGAAGCACAGCGGCAAGGCGGGCGATGTCGAACTGGCGAAGTCCAACATCCTGCTGGTCGGCCCGACCGGCACCGGCAAGACGCTGCTGGCGCAAACGCTGGCGCGCACCTTCGACGTGCCTTTCACGATGGCCGATGCGACCACGCTGACCGAAGCAGGCTACGTCGGTGAAGACGTCGAGAACATTATCCTGAAGCTGCTGCAGGCATCCGACTACAACGTCGAGAAGGCGCAGCACGGGATCGTCTATATCGACGAAATCGACAAGATTACCCGCAAGGCTGAAAATCCCTCGATCACCCGCGACGTATCGGGCGAGGGCGTGCAGCAGGCCCTGCTCAAACTGATGGAAGGCACGACCGCCTCGGTTCCTCCGCAGGGCGGCCGCAAGCATCCGCAGCAGGAATTCCTGCAGGTTGATACGACCAACATCCTGTTCATCTGCGGCGGCGCTTTCGCGGGCCTCGACAAGATCATCGCCGACCGCCTGCAGAAGCGCTCGATCGGCTTCGGCGCGCATGTTGCCGATCCGGACAAGCGCCGCATCGGTGAACTGCTGGAAAAGAGCGAGCCTGAGGATCTTCTCAAATTCGGTCTGATCCCGGAATTCGTCGGCCGCCTGCCGGTGATCGCGACGCTGCACGATCTGGATGTCGATGCGCTCGTCACGATCCTGAAGGAACCGCGCAACGCGCTCGTGAAGCAGTATCACAAGCTGTTCGAGTTGGAGGACGTCGAGCTGACGTTCAACGACGAAGCGCTGCGTGCGATTGCCGAACGGGCGATCAAGCGCAAGACCGGCGCACGCGGCCTTCGTTCGATCGTCGAAGGCATCCTGCTCGATACGATGTTCGACCTTCCCGACATGGAAGGCGTGACCGAGATCGTCATCGATGCCGATGTCGTGGCGGGCAAGAAAGACCCGATCCGCGTACATGGCGGCAAGAAGGACGCCGAGAAGGAAGAAGCGGCCTGATGGTGCTGGACCCCGTCGCATTGGTTTGCGCGGGGTCTGCCATTGCCTTCCTGCTAGCTTCTGGTTGGTGGACCGATCGAACCTATTCGAGGTTCGAACGCATTCCTGCCCATTACGATTTCAGCGGCAATGCCACGCGGCTGGAACAGCGGCGCCAGATGGCGTGGCTGTTGCCGGTCATGTTCAGCATCGTCATCGCGTTCTTCGTCGTATTGATGGAACTCGTTCCACCAGAGGACGTTCGTGGCGATCCCTCTGGCCTGATAGTCTTCATCAGTGCCCTGCTGGCGGGTGCTCAGTGCTTGGCACTGGTATTGTTAGGCAGGTGGGCCAGACGCCAGGGCTGACAGGTTGGTCATGACACGAACGATAGCCGGGCAGGCAAAGCTTGGGAGGGAGAGAGATGAGAGGGCTCAGGAACAAGTCGACCGTACTCGTCATAGCTTTGATGGCGACTGGCGCAGCTCATGCCGAGACCGTGCCGAGTGCCGACCCGATCACTTTTCTCGGTGTGAACGCAACGCTTCCTGAGGCCTCCATTCGCAACGCCTTGGCCGCTCAGGGTTACAAGTGTTCGGTTCGCGACGAGGCTATCGATCGCCTTGCGAAGATGATCTGTTCCAAACGCACTGGCGACAACTTGCTTGTCACCGGTGCAGGCGCCTTTGCCACTGTCACCTATCGGAGGCAGTCTGGTGAAATCGAACTCAATTGCCTGGCGATCGCAGACGGACTTGGAGAAACGGATGCTGGTGCCTGTCGCGATTTCAAGGGTGGCCCGCACCATCCACGCACCGTTGTAACGCGTCTGGCGCGGCAGGGGGTCTTTCGTCAAAATCATGCCCGTAAACGGACCGGCGAAAACTCTGCCTGCTTTACCAGCGCGATCGGCGACACAGTATGCGTCAACGAGAATAAGCAATACAATCAGACCGTGATGGTCATGTCCCGGCCCGGCTGATCAGCCTCCGGCTTTGCGACGTTCGATCATCCCATCCATTCTCGCAATCTTGTCGGCATCGAGCAGTTCGCGGTAATCATAGGTCTTGTCGAAATGCGGCAGCCCTTCGGGTAGGGTGACCCACGGCATTTTCTCGCTGACGAAGATGGCCGCGACCGGTGTCAGTGAATCCTTTTCATCCATCGTACCGACGCGAATGCCCACACCCAGCCGGCCGAGGCGCGGGTAATAGCTCCAAAGTGCGACCCCGCAATTATCACATCGGCAGATCGTATGCGGGCCGCCGCTTCCTGCCGTGACGACATGCTCGGTCAGGTGACCTTCCAGAATTTCGAGCCGCTCGTCCTCGTAGAACGCGTTGACCACCGATGTGCCGCCTGTCTGCTGCTGGCACTGGCGGCAGTGGCAATTGTTGACGAAGATCGGTTCCCCGGTGACCCGGTATCGTACTTGCCCGCAACCGCATTCGCCTTCCCGCACCCTGTCACTCATCTGCACTCTCCAGCAACTCGCCGACCGTGACGATGGTATAGCCCCTTTCGGACAGTCCTGACAGGATCAAGGGCAGGGCGTCGCGCGCGGTCTGGTTGTGACGGTACATCGGGTGGATCAGGATGATCGAGCCGGGCTCGACCCGGGCGAGAATGTCCTGCGCATAACCTGCAACGTCCCCTTCGAACATTTCCGGATTGTCTTCGACGTCCTAGGTTACCGTGCGATAACCTGCGGCCTCGACTTCGAGCGGTAGTCCGATCAGGCGCTTGCCGAAGGGAGGCCGGAACAGCTTGGTCTGCGCGCCTGCCGCGAGCAGCAGATCATCCGCGCGCCGCACTTCATTCCGGTAGAATTCGCGCGACTTCATCAGGTTGCGCTTGTGGCTGTAGGTGTGATTGCCGAGTTCGTGACCCGCTTCGAGCAGCCGCTCGGCCTGTCCCGGAAATTTCTCGATCCGGTCGCCGATCAGAAAGAAGGTCGCCTTGGCCCCGAACCGGTCGAGCACCGGCAGTACGGCATCCACGCCCTCCGGCGTCGGCCCGTCGTCGAAGCTCAGGGCCACGATCTTGCGGTCCGTTTCGACGCGGCAGGTCACGTCGCCCACAAGCTGGAAACAGCGCGCCTTGGATATCTGGAACAGGACTGCCGCGATGACGACGGCCGCAATGACGAGGCCTGCGACCAGTTTTACGCGCATCCGATATCTCCCTCGCCGCTCTCGCTATGTCTCACAGGGTGTGCGGGAGATGAACCGAGGGCGGGTCAGCATCCCGCTGCGCAATCTCCGCGCTCGATCTCGACCTGGATGGTGGCGTGGCCGATCCGGTGGTGATGTTCCAGGTCGTGGGCAACCTCGCGCAGGAAGCCGTCGCCAGGGTGCCCTGCCGGCATCACGAGGTGGACGGTCAGAGCGGTCTCGGTGGTGCTCATCGGCCAGATGTGGAGGTCGTGCACGGCGGTGACGCCGTCGAGGTCGGAGAAATAGGTCCGGACGGCAGTTTCGGAGATTCCTTCGGGCACGGCGAGCAGGCCCAGCTTGATGCTGTCTTTCGCAAGGCCCCAGGTGCCCCAGGCGATCACGGCCACGATGACGAGGCTGGTGACCGGGTCGATCCACAATTGCCCGGTCGACATGATGGCAAGGCCGGCAACGACCACGCCTACCGACACCAGGGCGTCGGCCGCCATATGGAGGAATGCGCCGCGGATATTGAGATCGTCATGCCGCCCTTTCAGGAAAAGCAGCGCGGTCCCGGTGTTGATGGCGATGCCGATGCCCGCGACTATCACCATGGTCATTCCCTCGACCGGGGCAGGCTCCATGATGCGGTTCACGGTTTCAAACAGGATCGCGCCGATCGCGATAGCCAGCAGGAACGCATTCGCGATCGCGGCAAGGATGGTCGAACTCTTGAAGCCGTATGTGTAACGCGCCGATGGCGGCCGTTTGGCAGCGATGCTGGCGCCCCATGCAAGCAACAGGGCAAGCACGTCGGACAGGTTGTGGCCCGCATCTGCCACCAGCGCCATCGAGCCGGAGATGTAGCCATAAACCGCCTCGACTCCGACGAAGAGCGAGTTGAGCACAATGCCGATGGCGAAAGCCCTGCCGAAGTCGGCAGGTGCGTGGGAATGGCCGTGCCCGTGCCCGTGCGCATGCCCGTCGTGGGAATGATCCTGCGAATGATCGTGGCTGTGACCCATTGCCCTTGTGCCTGCACCCTGTTCTGCGTTGTCCGGCGTTTCGAGACTTAGGGCATGAGCCTGCAAGGACAAGAAAAATCGAACAAAATCAATATGATATAAAATATCTCATTGATCTATGAGATATCATATCATGTGATTTCGCAACGACAAGTATCTGGATCTCCAGACAATTCTCTTGAGCGAGCGGATCGCGACCGACGATCAGTAAACGCAGGCATCGAGCCCTTCGTTGCGCACCACCCGCATGCGGCTCTGGATCGTGCCGCCATGGCGTGCCAGCCAGCCGCTCGGATTTACGACCGATCGTTCTTTCGGCAAGGGAAGCGCTGCGGCCATGCGCGCCGCCTCGCTCTGCGTTAGGCGCGCGGCGGAATGCTTGAAATAGCGCTGGGCACCGGCTTCGGCGCCATAGGTCCCGATGCCCGTCTCCGCGACATTGAGATAGACCTCCATGATACGCCGCTTCCCCCAGATCTGCTCGATCAGGAAGGCGAACCATGCCTCCATCCCCTTGCGGAAATAGCCGCCGCCCTGCCACAGGAAGACGTTCTTCGCGGTTTGCTGGGTAATCGTCGAGCCGCCCCGGATGCGGCCGCCTTGCGCGTTGCTTGCCGCCGCCTTGGCAATCGCTTCGGCATCGAAACCGTTATGCTCGCAAAATTTCCCGTCCTCGGCCGCGATCACCGCGTCGACGAGGTTGCGATCGATATTGGAAAGCGGCTCCCAATCCTTCGTGATGGAATTTTCGTCCATCATCATCGTCGCCGTGACCGGCACCGGCACCCATTTGAACAACAGGACCAGCGCAAGGCTGATTCCCACGAACCAGAGGACCAGCTTGACGAGAAAGAGGGTGGCGGTGCGGATCATGGACCAGGATTAGCCGCGCATCGGACAAAAGAAAATCCTCCCGAGCGCAGCGCCCGGGAGGATCGTTCTGATAATCTGATTTCGTGTCAGGCGACGCCCGGGAGAAGCCTTTCGCCGGCGATCCGCTGCATTGCCTTTTGCAGCTTTTCGAAGGCGCGAACCTCGATTTGGCGGATACGTTCGCGGCTGACGTCGTAAACCTGCGACAGCTCTTCGAGCGTCTGCGGATTGTCCGTCAGACGGCGTTCGGTCAGGATATGCTTTTCACGGTCGTTGAGGCTGTCCATCGCCTCGACCAGCATTTCGTGGCGCACGGTGGCTTCTTCGGCATCGGCGACGGTTTCGTCCTGCAGCGGACGATCGTCGGTCAGCCAGTCCATCCATTCGCCCGAACCTTCTTCGCCATTGCGCATGGGGACGTTCAGCGAGCCATCGCCGCCCATCATCATGCGCCGGTTCATGTTGATGACTTCCTGTTCCGGCACGCCGAGATCGGTGGCGATCTTCGCCACGTCGTCCGGGTGCAGGTCGGTGTCGTCATAGGCGTCGAGCTGCTTCTTCATCCGGCGAAGGTTGAAGAACAGCTTCTTCTGCGCGGCGGTGGTCCCCATCTTCACGAGGCTCCAGCTGCGCAGGATGAATTCCTGCATCGAAGCCTTGATCCACCACATGGCATAGGTTGCCAGGCGGAAACCGCGATCGGGTTCGAATTTCTTGACGCCCTGCATCAGCCCGACGTTCCCTTCGGAAATCAGGTCGCTGACGGGCAGGCCATAGCCGCGATAACCCATGGCGATCTTCGCCACGAGCCGCAGGTGACTGGTCACTAGCTGGGCTGCCGCTTCGGGGTCTTCATGTTCCTGGTAACGCTTGGCGAGCATATATTCCTGCTCTGCCGTCAGTACGGGGAACTTCTTGATCTCCGACAGATAGCGGTTGAGGCTCTGCTCACCACTCAATGCCGGGACCGATGTTGTCTTCTTGTTGCTCACTTCTTCCCAAACCTTTCTTGCGTCGACCTGGCGAGTGCGGACCCCTGATGGGCATCCGTCGGTGCAGGCCACACGGTTACTTATAGGCTATTACCGCCAAAATTGCATCGCATTTCATCGATTTTAACGAGCACATTCGTCGATCAGTTCCCCCATGTCCGGGGGTAGATCGGAATGGAATTCGATCCATTCGCCCGTAACGGGATGCTCGAAGCCGAGACTCGCTGCGTGAAGTGCCTGGCGGGCAAAGCCCAGATCCTTGAGAATCGGGCGAAGTTTGGCGGGAGTGCGGCCATATAACGGGTCCCCTAATAGCGGATGGCCGATTGACGCACAGTGAACGCGGACCTGGTGGGTCCTGCCGGTTTCCAGCCGACATTCGATCAATGAAGAAGATTTGAGCCTTTTCAGTTGCTTGTAATGGGTGACGGCGTGTTTTCCGCGGCTCGACGTGTCGGGAATAACGGCCATCTTCTTGCGGTTGGCATCGCTGCGCCCGATTCGCCCCTCGATCGTCCCTTCTGCCGGATTCGGGTGCCCGGCACAGACCGCCAGATAGCGCCGATGGATCGAATGATCCTTGAACTGCTTAGACAGGCCCTCGTGCGCCTTGTCGCTCTTGGCCACTACCAGCAGGCCGGATGTGTCCTTGTCGATACGGTGGACGATCCCGGGGCGCGCGACCCCGCCAATTCCGGACAATTGGCCCTTGCAGTGGTAAAGCAGCGCATTGACCAGTGTTCCGTCGGGATTGCCGGCAGCCGGATGCACCACCATGCCGGCAGGCTTTTCGACCACGATCAGGTGATCGTCTTCGAACACGACCACGAGCGGGATGTCCTGCGGCTGGGCTTCGGCCTCGACAGCGGGTGGCACTGCGATGCGGAACGCGTCTCCTGCCGCAACCTTGGCCTTTGCACTTGTTACCGGCTTGCCTCCGACCGAAACCTGTCCTTCGGCGATCAGCGCCTGGATGCGGGCGCGCGAAAGATCGGTCGCATCGGCCAGCGCCTTGTCGAGGCGGGCAGGCGCGGTAATGGTGCCGGTGATGACTTCGTCTGCAGCCATGCTAGGGCCATGCGCGATGGATATCGCAGTGACAAGAGATGTGATGGAAAGGATCGAGCGCGAGGCCCGCGCCGCCCATCCGCGCGAATGCTGCGGCATACTGCTTGGAACAGCTCAACGCATCGAGCGCATCGTGCCCGCAGCCAACGTCCATGTAAGCCCCGAAACGCATTTCGAGATCGATCCGCAGGCCCTGATCGATGCGCACCGTGCCGAACGCAACGGCGGGCCGATGGTGGTCGGCTACTACCACTCGCACCCTGATGGTGAGCCACATCCCTCGGCCACGGATCAGGCGATGGCGAGTGGCGATGGCCGGATCTGGGCCATTCTGGGCAAGCGTGGGATGATGCTGTGGCAGGACGATCCGCTGCGGTTTCACGCGCTTTCCTACGAAGTCGTCGAGGTCTAGAAACCGCAGCATGATCTCGCCTCGTCCCGCTTCGCCAACAGCTTTTGAAACGGCGGGTGGCGGGGGAGGGTTTTTGTTCTTATGAACAGTGTTCCATGTGTTCCATCCAGTTGGAAATGCCCTTTCTAGAATGACCCAGACTTCCGTCACCGAACTCGCCTCCCTTCTCTGCTCGAAGCTTTGCCATGACATGCTGTCGCCGGTTGGTGCGATGTCGAACGGCCTCGAATTGCTGGCAGACGAGAAAGACCCCGAAATGCGGGCGCGCTGCATCGAATTGCTCGAACAGAGCGCGACCATCAGCACGAACAAACTGAAGTTCTTCAGGCTTGCGTTTGGCGCGGCCGGCGGCTTCGGCGATGCCGTTCCGGTGGAAGAAGTGCGCGAAGTGATCGATGCGCTCGCTGCCGACAACAAGCGGATCGAGGTCAACTGGGCGATCGAGGGATCGAGCCTGCCCAAGCCAGCCGTCAAGGTGATGCTCAATTTCGCGCATATCGCCCTCGATGCGCTGATCCGCGGCGGCACCTTGGATATCGGCGCGGAAATGCGCGACGGAAACGCCGAGATCGTGGTGCGCGCCTCTGGCGACCGGATCGCTTTCGACGATACTATCGGGAAGGCGCTGGAGGGACGTCTGGCGCCGGGCGAACTGTCCAGTCGCACAGCCGCGGCCCACATGATCGCATTGCTGGCAGAGGAAATCGGCGGCGGCCTCCAGTTCAAGCGCGATGACAATGCGCTCGTGCTCGGCGCGGTCCTTCCGCAACCGCCGGGCATGATCGGCTGATGAGCGACGAGCTCGTCCACCGCGAGGTATTGTCGCCCAATTTCAACGAACGGGCGCTGCCGATCAGCATGGTCGTGCTCCACTATACGGAAATGAAGCCGGTCGAGACCGCCATCGAGAAGATGTGCGATCCCGATGCAGAGGTTTCGGCGCATTACTGCATCACGGAAGATGGCGAGGTCATCCGCCTGGTGCCCGAGGAAAAGCGCGCCTGGCACGCCGGGGCATCCTATTGGCGCGGCCACAAGGACGTCAATTCGGCGAGCATCGGCATCGAGCTCGATCATCCGGGGCACGGCCTTGGCTATCGCGAATTTGCCGAAGCGCAGATCGATGCGCTGGTGCCGCTGCTCCACCGCATCGTGAAAAACTACGACATTCCCCGCGCGAACGTTGTCGGTCATTCCTGCGTCGCGCCTGCGCGCAAGATCGATCCGGGCGAGCTGTTTCCGTGGGACCGTCTGGCCGAATACGGATTGTGCCTCCCGAAGCCTGAAAAGCTCGAACTGGGCGATCCTTTCGACAATGACGGATCGTTCTATCTGGCGCTCGAACGCTTCGGATATGACATCACCGACGGGCACAAGGCGGTCGAGGCATTCCAGCGCCGCTGGCGCCCGGACAGGATCGACGGGCAGATCGACGGCCAGATTCGCGCGATCCTGTTCCAACTGCTCTTGGATCGCGACCGCGGAGCGACTAGATAGGCCCTGCCAGGAGGTCCGGGCAGCCGCGTTTCCCTTGCGGGTTACGAGGAAAGTCCGGGCTCCACGAAACAAGGGTGGCGGGTAACGCCCGCCGTGGGCAACCACAGGGAAAGTGCCACAGAGAGTATACCGCCGATGGTCCCTAAAGGACTCAGGCAAGGGTGAAAGGGTGCGGTAAGAGCGCACCGGGGTTCTGGTAACAGCGCCCGCATGGCAAACCCCACCCGGAGCAAGGCCAAATAGGGGCCTCGCGCTGTCAAAGGCAGGGGCGTTTCGTCCCGAGAGGTCCGGGTTGGCTGCTTGAGCCATGGAGCAATCCATGGCCTAGATGAATGGCTGCCCCTGCGGCGCTGGTCGGTAACGATACCGCTCGCAGGACAGAACCCGGCTTACAGGGCCTCCTGGCATACCTCCCTGAAGTCGGCGCCGTCATATGCCCGCGCAGGAAGAAAAAAGGGCGCCCGCGATTGCTCGTGGACGCCCCTTTGTTTTCAAATGCTGGTTTAGAAAGCCCAGCGCAGCGTCAGGTTCGCCTGATCGTTGCTGAGAGCGCCTCGACCGAGGTCGGACGAGATACCCAGCGTGCCGCTGAAGCGGTTCGTCAGAGCGATTTCAGCACCTGCGTTAAGAGCGATCCAGCTGCTGTCCAATTCGCGAGCGATGGAGAACGGCAGGTCTTCCGCGCCCACGAAGTTGGCCGTGACCACATCTTCGCGGTCGCCCAATTCGCTGGCGAATGCCACCGAACCAAACGTCTTCAGCTTGCCGGTCATGCCGAGCTTGGTGTCGAACGATGCCATTGCGCCGACCTTCGCGCCAATCGACGTCAAGCTGCGGTCATGCACGTTCAGGCTGAACTCGTTCGCTCCGATTTCACGGAAACCATCGAGTTCGGAACGGACATAATCGATGGCTGCAACCGGACCGACCGACAGCCCCTTCGCAGGGGTGAAGGCATAACCCAGACGCATCCCGGCAAAGCTCTGCTGGCCGCTCGTCCGTGCGCTAGCATTGCTGAACTCGTTCACCAGCAGGCCGGTGCTGCTACGCGATACACCGTAATCCTGGTCGGCATAGCCAGCATAGAGGTCGGCGAAGCCTTCCCCGAAGCGGAACGTCGAGTAGACCGCACCCGAAACGCTCTGGTTCGATTGCGGACTTTGCAGGTCCATGCTGCTCGATCCGTCGCGCACGTTGCTGATCGCCACACCGAATCTCACCTTGTCGGAAAGGTGATAGTCGGCACCCACGGTAAGCTCGCCTGCCTCGGAGAAGGTCATGTCCTCGAACGCCTTGTCGCCGCGCGAGTAGTCATCCTTCGACTGGTCGAGGAAAGAGCCACTGACCGAACCGAACACGCCGATCTTCGAAGCTTGTGTCGGAGCCGAACCTGCTTGCGCGAAGTTAGCCGCACCGTAGCTGGAGAAGCCGGCCGACGAACGATCGCCACCACGCAGCGCGAGGGTGCGTTGCGCAATCTGCCCGGTGAAGCGGCGAGCGAAGTTGATCGCCGTTGCGCCCTGGCCGAAACCGCTTGTCGGCGTCAGCCCTGCAAGCGTGGCGCCGAACTGCGAGTAATCCGACCCATCAACCACCGAGAACAGGCTTGAGAATTCGGCATAACGCCCTCCGAAACGCAGGGCGTCGAGTGTTGCACCCAACGAACCGAGCGAGCTGTTCGGGCCAACCAGGTTTGCGATCTTGTTCGCCTTCACTTCGACCGTGACAGTCGTGTCGTCGACGATCTGATCGAAATAGAGCACTGCCGAATTCGACTGCGTCATCACGGCACTGAACGAGCCCAGAATTTCGTCAGCCGTCAACACCAGGAACTGGTCGCCATAGGAGAGCCTGCCGCGAACCGACGTATTGAGCAGCAGTCCGCCGTCGAGGCTGGCCCCGCCGTTCACGGTGAGCAGGTCGTTGGCGATGGCTTTCTTGGCGCTCCTGATGTCGATGACCAGAAGGCCGTCCGACGTCTGGATGTAATTGCCGTTGACGACCAGTGCGCCAGCCTCGTTCTTGCCGCCGGGCAAGAGAGTGCCGGCGATGTTGTAGAGGCCGTCGGTCGTGATGCTGCCGGCACCTTCCATGTCCCCACCGAACAGGAGGACATTTCCGGCATAGAGGTTGCCGTCGATCGTCGAGCGACCGCGGTATTGCTCGACACCGATGATGCTTGTGAAGTCGAAGCCTTCGGAAAGATCGAAACGAGTGCCGTTGCCGTCGATCGTCAGTCGGTCGACTTCTACGTCCATGTCGACAGTCGTCTTGCCGTCAGCCATGAGCAGGACATCGAAATACTGCGCGGGGTTGGCGAAGGCGACGCCGGGCGTGCCGTCGGTATTGTTCGGAACGAACCCTGTCGAGCCGGGGCCGAGGAGGACAGAACTTTCCGGAAGGAAAGGTCCGAAGCCCGGTGTGCCGAACGGCGGCAGGTAGGGTGAGGGCGTCGTCGAGTTCGCGGAGACGTCCTGACCGAGGATCGTACCCAGCTTGGGCAGCGTTTCGTAAACGCCGAGTTCCTGACCGCCAGGAATGCCGTTTACGAAGCCGCCCTGGCCGTCGGAAATGTAGAATCCGGGATCGAGGTCCTGCGTCCAGTGCGTCGGATCCGACCAGTTTCCATCGCCTCCAAGCGCGGAGACATACTTGTACGGCGTATTTTCCGTGATGAATTCGAAGAAGGGAAACAGCGGGTTGTAGAAGCTGATGTCGCTGTAAAGGCCGCCAAGA
The DNA here is from genome assembly GCF_001281485.1 of Altererythrobacter epoxidivorans. Taxonomy (NCBI): domain Bacteria; kingdom Pseudomonadati; phylum Pseudomonadota; class Alphaproteobacteria; order Sphingomonadales; family Erythrobacteraceae; genus Altererythrobacter; species Altererythrobacter epoxidivorans. The sequence goes on along the minus strand of NZ_CP012669.1, from coordinate 1,925,070 downwards.
CCGAAGAAGTCGTAACCGCCCGAAAGTACACCCACGACAAGCGGGAAGTCGGCGATCTCGTCGGCAATCAGGGCCGACCCGCTGTCACCCGGCGCAGTGCCGGCCTCTTGGGCCAGCGCATCGCCATCGAACCAGTCGATCGCCTTGACTGCCGCGAGGTTGATACAGCTGATGTTGGTGCCGGTGAATGTGCAACCGGCCTCGTCTGCAGGAGTGCGGTCCGGGCTGTCGAAATCGATCCAGTAGAGCGATTGCGTTTCGATCCCGAGCGTTTGCGCCGATGGCGTATAGGCCGGGAAGACAGCATCGATAAGATCCGATTGCGAAGCGATGGCGCCCAGCATGTTCTCGCCTACACGGCGGTAGAGGCCGATGCCCTGTTCGCCGGTATCGCCCGTGCCATAGGTGCCGTATCCGTTGACCACCATATGCGTGAGCTGATCAAGCGGCGTCAGCAGGATCGGTGCAGATGGCGTATCGGTAATCGGTGCGTCGAGCGCGATGAATGCGACGTCGGCATAAGGAAATTCGAGACCGCCATTGTCGAGGTTTGACGATGGGTGGATCACGACGTCGGTGCTGAGCGCAACGCCGCCGTCCGAATAGCCTACGCCGAAATCAAGTGTGTTGAACAAGCGCGTTCCGCTATAAACTCCGGTCGAAATGAGCATTGTAGATGGGGCCGTGCCCGGCAGGCCGTAAGCTTCGGATGATGCGCTGTTGACGCAGTGCGCAGCGGTCAGCACCGTGCGCGGATTGATCAGCGTGCCCGTGCAATTGAAGAATACGTTGCCTGTTACGTTGCTGGCGCGGAAAATCTGCACCGAAGACGGGACGGTGTTTCCAAAATCGATACTATTGGTGGTTCCGATGTCGGTGCGCACGAGAAGTTGCTGATCGGGATCGACCGGCACGCCGGTGTAGCCGCGCGATTCGCGTACATAGGTCGCCTGATCGAATGAAACTTCGAGTTTCTGGGCTTCTACCGAAGCGATATCGTAACTCGAATGAAATCCGGTGAAGGTGCCTTGCGCTTCGCTTGCGATGGTTTCGTCGTCTTTTGCCATGGCCGGCGTTGCAGCCAGCACGGAAGCTACAGCGAATACGCCACTCGTCACCAGAAATGCATGCTTGGTCATATCAGTCCCCTTGATTTTCGCTTCCGCCGAAACGGCGCACGAAGCTCAAGAGGGTGCTCTCTCGATGCGAGCCGACCCTATCCCCCTGTCCCCGCCCAGAAGCGAATCTGATAGGGGGAACATCCCGACTGAGGTCGGGTGAGTCAATTGGTTAACACTGACTTACCGGCAAAAAACGGCCCCAAATCGGGACAACGATGCCCGCTCAGCTTCGACCGATGCTGTCGTAGGTGAAGCCCAAGGCGCGAACGTCGTCCGGCTGGTAGATATTACGCAGGTCGACGAGGACCGGTGCCTTGGCAAGTTCCTTCACCCGGGCGAAGTCCAAAGCGCGGAATGCATCCCATTCGGTGACGATCGCTATGGCATCGGCCCCTTCGATCGCCTCGTAGGGATTTTCGCACATCTTTACCTTCGGCATCAGCGGCTGCGCCTGCTCCATGCCTTCGGGGTCGTAGGCAGCGATCTCTACGCCTGCATCCGACAGCGTCTGCGCAATTGCGATCGCAGGAGAATCGCGCATGTCGTCCGTATTCGGCTTGAAGGTGAGGCCGAGCAAGGCGACCTTCTTCCCGCGTGCTGCATCCATGCCGCCCAGTGCATCCAGAACCTTGCGGCCCATGGCGCGTTTGCGGCTGTCGTTGACCTTGACCACAGCCTCCACGATCCGCGTCGGGCTGTCATAGTCTTCTGCAGTCTTGAGCAGGGCAAGCGTATCCTTGGGGAAGCAGCTGCCGCCATAGCCGGGTCCGGCGTGAAGGAATTTTGCCCCGATGCGGTTGTCCATGCCGATACCGCGGCTCACATCCTGGACGTCAGCCCCGACCTTTTCGCACAGGTCGGCCATCTCGTTGATGAAGGTGATCTTGGTCGCGAGGAATGCGTTGGCTGCGTACTTGATCAGCTCGCTGGTCCGGCGGCCGGTGAACAGGATCGGCGATTCATTGAGGAACAGCGGACGATAGACTTCGCGCATGACATCGCGGCCGAAATCGTCTTCTGCACCGATGACAATGCGGTCGGGACGCTTGAAGTCGCCGATGGCGGCACCTTCGCGCAGGAATTCTGGGTTGGAAACGACCGAGAAACGGTGTGAGGTTCCGCTCTTGGCAAGAATGCGCTCGACCTCGTCACCCGTGCCGACTGGGACGGTAGACTTGGTCACGATCACTGCATCGTTCGAAAGGTTTGCGCCAATTTCCTCTGCCACGGCATAGACGAAGGACAGGTCCGCATGCCCGTCGCCGCGACGGCTGGGCGTGCCCACCGCAATGAAGATTGCCGAAGCATCCTTGATGCCTTGTGCGAGGTCGGTGGTGAAATCGAGACGACCTGCCTTCACATTGCTTTCGACCAGGGCATCCAGTCCAGGCTCGTAGATCGGCATGATGCCATCCTTGAGCTTCTCGATCTTGGAAGGATCCTTGTCGATGCAAACGACGTCATGGCCGAAATCGGCGAAACAGGCGCCCGACACCAGCCCGACGTATCCAGAGCCCACCATGGCGATTTTCATGCGTTGTATTCCTCGTGTTTGATCGCGACCCAGTCACCTTCCGAGGTGGCCTTGATCGAACGTCGCGTGTGATCTTCCAGGACGAGGGCGGTTAGCACCCCGGACCGGAAGGCACCGGTATCGATGCCGATGCGATTGCCGCAATCGAGCACGTCGTCAAATATCGTATGTCCGTGAACGACCACCTTGGATAGCGGACCTTCATGGCGAAGGAAGCGGTCGCGGATCCACAAGAGATCCTTGCGCTTCTGTTCGTCCAGCGGGCGCGCGGGGTCGATCCCGGCGTGGACGAAGACGTAATCGCCGGCGATCACCATTTCCTCGAAACCGCGGACGAAGTCGATGATGTCGGCAGGAATGATTTCGGGCAGCTTCTTCTGCATCTCGTCCATCGAAAGCGCATTGAACGCTTTCTTCTTGATGCCGAAGCTCAAGATGGTTTCGCGGCCGCCGTGTTTCAGGAAATGCCTGAGGACTTCCTTGTCCTCGAGACTTTCGAGCATCATTTCCTCGTGGTTCCCAGCAAGGATGCGGACTGGCCGCCGCGTTTGCCAGTCGCGGGCAAAGGAGAGCACGCCGGCGCTTTCGGGGCCCCGATCGACGAGATCGCCCAGCAGAACCACCGTACTCTTGGCATGGCCGCGCTCGCGGTCATCCGCTTCGATGGCGTTGGCCAGGGCCTCGAACAGGTCGAGCCGGCCATGGATATCACCCACCACGTAATAACGCTCTCCCGCAGGGACCTGCGGGAGGTCGGCTTTCGCCTTCGCCGGGCGGAAAAGTTTCCTGAGTGGTTCGAAGATCATGACGGATACATGGTTCTGTTGGGACGCGCCTTAAGCCAAGGCACGCTGAACGGCAACTGAGTGGCGCATGCAATGAGTATCAACCTTGCACCGTGCGGTGATGCAAAAAGCCCACACCCAGGGGCAATTGGCGGTGCAGGCGCAATTTCTCTTGTGCAGTGCAGCGAATCTGTGCACGATTGTTTCGCATTCGGACGAGATCGCACGCTTAAAAGAGGCGACCGTCGAATACGCAGGTGGGACGAAGCAACAACACAATAAAGGAAGTTGTCATGCTCACGTCCATCCGCGGCCTTACCGCCGCGACGTTGATTTCCGGTCTCGCTCTCTCCGCGGCACCGGCGTTTGCCGAAGATACCGCTTCGGCCGAAGTTACTCCCGAAACCGTAATCATCACGACCGATTTCTCGGCTGAGGACCTCGACAAGGCTGTCGAAGCTGTCGAAGCGGAAAAGGTCAGCTACATCGGCGCTGAAAGCGGCTTCGATTTCTCCGCCAATGTCGGTCTCGTAACCGAATACCGCTTCCGCGGTGTCGATCTTTCGGGCGGCGATATCGCTGTCCAGGGCGGTCTCGACCTTTCGCACAGCTCTGGCATCTATGTCGGAACCTGGGCTTCGACCCTCGATGACGACACTGTCGGCTTTGGCGACATGGAACTCGACATCTACGGCGGATACAGCACCGAATTCGCGAACGGCATGTCGTTCGACGTCGGCGGTATCTTCTACATCTATCCCGATGCCGGTGCCGGCGACTTCGACTATTGGGAGCTCTACAGCTCGGTCGGCTTCTCGGTCGGCCCGGCTGGCGCCACTGTCGGCATCGCTTATGCGCCCGAGCAAGATTCGCTCGGCGGCGATGACAACCTCTATGTCTACACCGATCTGTCGGTTGGCATTCCCAACACGCCAGTCACGCTCACGGGTCACCTCGGTTACACCGATGGCTTCCTGACCTTCACCGATGACGGCGATGCCTTTGACTGGTCGATCGGCGCCGAAGCAACGTTCGGCCCGGCAACTGTCGGCGTCGCTTATATCGATGCCGAAGGCGACTATCTGCCTGGCGATTACAAGTACACCGACTCGGCAATCGTCGGTTCGATCACCTTGAGTTTCTAAAGAAACCGCGGGAGGAACGGGGTGCGGTCCGCAAGGATCGCACCCTTTTTCTTTGCCCTCAATCGATCAACCGATAGTGAAATCTACCGTCGTGACGACGCGAACCTTCTTGTAGGGGCTGTCGCTCACGCCCCAACCGCCGCCTTCGCCGTCGCGCGCTTCGATCGAGAAGTAGCCCTGCGTCGCATTCTTGATCGCACCGACTTCCGCACCGGAATCGTCTGCAAACTGTTCCGCCGCAGAGCGCGCGTCGCGCGTGGCCTCGGCCACCATTTCCGGCTTGATGTCGTTGAGCTTGGTGAAGGTATAGCTCATGCCCGAACCTTCTTCGAGCATCACCCCTCGGTCCACCAGGTCGAACTGCCGCGCAACCGCTTTCTGGGCCAGTGCGATGTCATTGGTCCTGAGCGAAAGGCGCTGGCGAACGGTGTAATTCGTTTCGCGATTGCTGGTATAGCTCGACACGTTTGCACCGGTCGGCTGGAGCGCGTCTGCGGGAAAGCCGAGTCCTGCGAAGAACTGTTCGATCGCTTCTGTATCGCGGCGAACCTTTGCCTGAGCCCCGGCAAGATCGGTCGAAGTCGAAGAGTAGGAGATGGTCCATGTCGCCAGATCGGCCGTCACGTCCCGCTCGGCCAAGCCGCGTACCGTGACGGACCGTTCCGCCTCCTTTGCGCGGAGCAGGCCATTGCCCAGCAAGTAGCCGCCAGCCATCAGTCCGATCGATGCGATGACAGCAGTTCCGAACCATCGGCCGGTCATGGGATCCGACAGGAACCCCCGGCCGGTGTGATCTGTTGCTTGCACTGACTGCTCGTTCATCGCATCCTCCTTCAAATTGAGTGGTGCGCTGAGTTGTGCATTTTCATCGATGAACCGTTTTTGAATGGAGGGCCCAAGTTTGGCCAAATATCTTCACAGCATGATCAGGGTGACCGATCCGGACGCCACTGTCGCTTTTTTCAAGCTGATCGGCCTGGATGAGGTGCGGCGTTTTGACGTGGAAGCCGGTCGCTTTACGCTGATCTTCCTCGCGGCCCCGGGCCAGGAGGGCGTAGCCGAAGTCGAACTGACCTATAACTGGCCGCCGGAAGATGGCGGCGCGGGCGAGCAATACGATGGCGGTCGGAACTTCGGTCATCTCGCCTACCGAGTCGATAACATCTATGACACTTGCCAGGCACTTATGGATGCAGGTCACACGATCCACCGTCCGCCGCGTGACGGTCACATGGCGTTCGTCAAATCCCCCGATGGTATCTCGGTCGAACTCTTACAGGAAGGCAATTTGCCGCCCCAGGAACCCTGGGCGAGCATGGAGAATACGGGGAGCTGGTAAGGCTCCCGCGGCTCAGGCCGCGTAAGGCGATTTCTCGTCGTCCGGGTGGTCGGTTGTCATGCGCAGCAGCGAATAACCGACCACTGCGGATATGAACGAACCCATCAGGATGCCGATCTTCGCTTCTTCGATCAGCAGGTTGTTTCCGGCAAATGCCAGACCGCTGATGAAAAGCGACATGGTGAAGCCGATCCCGCAGAGAATCGATACACCCCAGATTTCAGGCCAAGTCGCCTGGTCCGGACGGTTCGCAAATCCGATCTTGTCGGCGATGTAGATTGCGGCAAAGATACCAACCTGCTTCCCGGCGAAAAGGCCTGCAGCGATAGCCAGCGGAAGCGGCGCGAAGACGCCTTCCCAGCCAAGGTCGCCAAATTCGACGCCGGCATTGGCAAAGCCGAAAATAGGCACGATCAGATAGGCGCTCCACGGTGCAAGGTTGTGCTCGAGATGTTCGAGCATTGTGTCATCGTCCTTGCCCCGCATCGGGATGGTCAGGGCGGCGACCACACCTGCGATCGTCGCATGCACACCCGAATTGAGGACGCAGAACCACAGTACGAGCGCCAGTGCGATGAAGGGCGTGTAGGCCGAAACCTTCATACGGTTCAGGGCGAACATCAGGCCGGTAACGACCAGCGCGCCGATGAGCCATGCCAGCTTGATATTCGCGGTATAGAAGAACGCGATCACCAGCACGGCGCCGATGTCGTCGACGATGGCGACGGTCAGCAGGAACAGGCGAAGCGAAGCGGGCACACGGCTGCCGAGAAGGCCGAGAACGCCCATGGCAAAGGCAATGTCGGTAGCGGCCGGAATTGCCCAGCCACGCGTCAGTTCACCCGCGCCCTCCGCATTCACGAAGAACAGGTAGACCAACGCCGGGAAGATCATTCCGGCTGCTGCTGCAAGAACGGGAAGCTTGCGCTGGTCGACCGAGGAAAGCTGCCCTTCGATCCATTCGCGCTTCACTTCCAGGCCAACGACAAAGAAAAAGATCGCCATCAGGCCATCGTTGATCCAAAGATGCAAGGTATTGAGTTTGAAAAGATCTTTGTCGAAAAGATAGCCATGGAATAGGTGGTGGTATTCACCGGCGAGGGCGGAATTGGCCGCCAGCATCGCAGCTGCCGCCACCAGGATAAGCAGGATGCCTGCTGATGCGTCACTGACGAAGAGTGCGCGAACGGGAGCGAAGAAGGAGCGAAGCGGGGACTGGTTTTCTGGCATGATTGCCTCCCCTTTTTCGAAAACCGCGCCGTGTTGCAAGGGTGGAGTGGTTTGTTAGGCTGTTTTTAGGGGGAAGGGGTCGCCTTGTCTGTATTGGATTGGACTGTCTGGCAGTGGCTTGCTGCCATGGAGCACGAGCTGCTGCTGTTTGCCGGCGTGTTCTTCATCATCGGTGCGCTAGACGATTTTGCCATCGATATCGCGTGGTTGGCCATGCGATTGACTGGGAAGGCGCAGGTGCCGCGCATCGATCGCGAAACGATCGCACGGCACGAACTGCATGGCCGAGCAGCAGTCTTTATCCCGACCTGGCAGGAATCCCGCGTCATTGGCGACACCATCGCTCACCTGCTCTCGGTGTGGCGACAGCAGGACATCTGCCTCTATGTCGGCTGTTACCGCAACGATGCCGAAACGATTGCTGCGGTGATCGATGCCGCGAATGGGGATCCCCGCTTGCGGCTGGTTATTCACGATCGCGATGGCCCCAGCACCAAGGCCGATTGCCTCAACCGAATCTACCGCGCTCTGTCCATTGACGAGGAACGCCAAGGCATGAAGGCGCGCATGGTCGTCTTCCACGATGCTGAGGACATGGTCGATCCGGCGGCGTTGACCTTGCTGGATGAAGCGATCGAAACCGCCGAATTCGTGCAGCTTCCGGTTCTTCCACTTCCTCAAAGGGACAGCCGCTGGATTGGTAGTCACTATTGTGAGGAGTTCGCCGAAGCTCATGGCAAGGCGATGGTTGTCCGCGATGCACTAGGTGCAGCAATCCCCGCTGCCGGGGTGGGATGTGCGGTCGATCGTATTGCGCTGGCTCGACTTGCTGCCAGTCGCGGCGGCGGTGCACCTTTCGCAGCGGACTCGCTTACGGAAGATTACGAACTCGGCATCGGGATCGCGATGGACGGCGGACGATGCCAGTTCGTCAGGGCACGCCACGCAACCGGGGAACTGGTCGCAACGCGAGCCTACTTCCCTTCGCGGATCGACCAGGTGGTGCGGCAAAAGACGCGGTGGGTTCACGGCATCGCATTCCAGGGCTGGGACCGCCTTGGCTGGACGATGAGGCCCGCCGAGATATGGATGCGCGTGCGCGACAGAAGGGGGCCCTTCGCCGCAATCGTGTTGTTGGCAGGCTATCTCCTTTTTGCGCTAGCCACCTTCAGCTGGGGCGCGAATGCTGCTGGATATGGAGAGCCGCTCGAACTGAGCCTTGCGCTCAAATTGCTCCTCGCATTCAACTTCTTCTTTTTCATGTGGCGTGCGACCTGGCGTTTTGCCTTCACTGCGCGTGAGTTTGGCGTTGCCGAAGGGTTACGCGCGGTCTTACGTATTCCGGTCGCGAATATCATCGCAATCATGGCAGGGCGAAGGGCTCTGGTAGCCTATGCTAGGACGCTGGCCGGTGCTCGCGTGATTTGGGACAAGACGGATCACGATGCGCATCCGGCGCGAATGACCGGACACGCGAGCATGGCATCGTGAGCGCGATAAAAGTCAGGCGCGATGACACATCGCACCCGCGCGGTCGCCCGCTGCTCATGCTCGGTCTGCTCGTCGTGGGATGGATCGCAGTGCGAAGCGCACTGTGGGAAACACCTTTCGCGTTGCCGAAAATTCCTGACGCCGTAACCCCGATCTTCATTGCGCAGAACGAACCCGAACCTTTCGATCCATCGCCAAGCAATAGAAATTCAGTCATCACAGCGGGCCTTGACAAGGCAGTCTTCAGCCAGAAGCCTCGGCTCGCCATTTATCTCGGAGATGAGCGCATCACAGAAGGTCCGCTCCTCTGGCAGGACACCGTTGGGGCGCGGACGGCAGCAGTTACTCCGATGGTCGCCGCCGGACATCATGCGATGCTGATGGCGGCGCTCTCTCACATGCCTGTCTATGGCGTGACCGCTGCGCCGCCCAGGCTGGTCGACCTCGGTATTGCACCGTGGGAGCCTCGGCAAAGCGCCACAAGTCCCTTCGATAGGTGGTCCCTCGACACCTGGGTATATTGGCGCGACGGGTCCAACGGTATTTCGCAAGGGCCCGGACGGTCACCGGTCTATGGCGGGAGCCAGGCGGCCGGATTGCTCCAGTATCGACTCTCGCAACAGGATCGGCATGACCCGCGAGCCTATATGCGTGCCTATCGGGCGTTGGTCGAGAATGGAGAGGGCGAGATTGCGGCGGGTCTTTCGGCGAGGCCGCTCGCCGACTTCCTCTTGAGAGCGCATGTCGAAATGCGAGCGACGCGATCCGGCACATCATGGGAAGCACGCCCCGCCGCTTTCGTGAGCTCGGAATTGATGCCGATTGCGATGCCCGCGGGTGCGAAGGCGGAGTTCTATTTCCAGGGCGGATATGTCGGCGGAGACAACGCGACGGCATTCGCAGATGGGCAGGCGCATGTGCTGAAGCATGTCGCGACATTCGACCTGGGTGAATTGAGCATGGGCGCCGCTGCTTGGGGAGGAGCGCAAAAAGGCGCTGAAAGGCTCGATGCAGGGCCGACGCTACGGCTCGACCTGTCGATCGGTGACGCGCCCGCACGACTCTCGACCGATTGGCGCCAGCGTGTCGCCGGTAGTGCAAATCCGGATTCAGGGGTTGCAATCACTCTTTCGACAAGGTTTTAGCGCAAGACCACTTCAATCGTCTTCAAGGGTAGTTTAGAGACTTCTAATGGACGTCTATCTGCCCATCGCGAATTTGTCGGTCAACGGACTGCTAATCGTCGCGCTCGGCGGACTCACCGGCATACTTTCCGGCCTGTTCGGCGTCGGTGGCGGGTTCCTGACGACGCCTCTGCTCATATTCTACGGTATTCCCCCGACAGTTGCGGCTGCCTCGGCCTCGACGCAGGTGACGGGCGCGAGCGTTTCCGGCGTTTTGGCGCATGGCCGCCGCAGCGGTGTCGATTACCGCATGGGGTCGGTAATGGTTGCAGGCGGTGTCGTGGGCGCGATGATCGGCGCGGTACTGTTCCGCTTCCTGCAATCGATCGGCCAGATCGATGTCGTCATCAACATCCTCTATGTCGTCATGCTCGGCACAATAGGCGGCCTGATGATGCGCGAGGCAATCGAAACGATCCGTCCCAGCAGCAAAAAGGCCAACCAGCCCCGCAAGCGTCGCCATCACCCACTGATCGCAGCCTTGCCCATGCGCTGGAGGTTCTACAGTTCCGGCCTTTACATTTCGCCGCTCGCTCCGTTGATCCTGGGCGTTGTCGTCGGCATCCTGACCATGCTGATGGGCGTCGGTGGCGGCTTCATCCTGGTTCCCGCGATGCTCTATATCCTAGGCATGAGCGGCAACGTGGTCGTCGGCACCTCTCTCTTCCAGATCCTGTTCGTGACCATGTTCACGACGATGACCCACGCGCTGACGACAAAGTCGGTCGACATCGTTCTCGCCGGGTTGCTGTTGCTGGGTTCGGTGATGGGCGCCCAGTTCGGTACCCAGATCGCGCTGAAGGCAAAGCCTGAAATCCTGCGGCTGATCCTCGCCGCAATCGTGCTGGCGGTTGCCCTGCGTATGGCCTTCGGGCTTGGTATCCGGCCCGACGAAATCTACACGGTCGCGCCGCTATGATGCGCGGAGCCAGGGTTGCGATCGCGCTCCTTGCGGGCCTGATGCTTATGGGGCAGCGCGATGCCATCCTCGTGCCTGAGGTTTCGCAGAGCGAAGTGCAGGTACGGCAGGGCTTCACCGGTACGGAATTGCTGCTGTATGGTGCGATCCTCGATCCCGCCGGGCGAAGGGCAGGGGCGCAATACGACATCGTCGTCGTGCTCAAAGGTCCGACCGAGCCGATCCGGATGCGTGAGAAAGAACGCATCATCGGTATCTGGATGAATGCGGAAAGTTCCGATTTCCGCTCTGCGCCATCGTTCTTCGCGGTAGCTTCGTCGAACGAGGTGTCCGATATCGTGGACGACCGCACCGCCGCCATCTACGAACTCGGCACGGATTTTATCCAGTTGTCGCCATCGGGCGTGATCGATCCGGAAAAGCAGACCCGGTTCTCTCGCGGACTGGTGGACCAGCGCGAACGCCAGGGCCTCTACAAGCAGGACATGAACGGCGTCACCATCACCGAGGACGTTCTTTACCAGGCTCGCATCTCGCTTCCTTCAAACGTGTCGACGGGCAAATACACCGCCGAGACCTTCGCCATCACCGATGGGCGCGTGATCGCGTCGGCAATTGCCGATGTGGAGGTCAAGAAGGTCGGCTTCGAACGGTTCGTCGAAATTGCGTCGAAGCAGTGGTCGCTGATTTACGGTCTGGTCGCCGTGACATTGTCGATCGGCATGGGCGTGCTCGCCGGAAGGCTCTTCGCACGCAATTGATCTCCCACGTGGTTGGCAGAGCGTTGACGCGATTTTAACCCCGATCTGCGAACCCCAACCCATTAAACAGTTAGGGATTTGGGGCACTCGATGACCGATATGGGTAATCAGAATTTCGACAAGTTTGCCAATGCGCAGCCGCTATCGCCGCTTGGCGAGGCACCGGCAAGCGCTCCGGCAAATGGACCGGCGGCTTCGCCAGTCGCACCTGCCCAGGCTCCGGCACCTTCCGCGCAGCCGGCCAATCCGCCGCAGTCGAACGCTGCCAAACCCCAGCAGGCTTACGCGGAAGACGATCTCGACAATGCGCGCATGCCTATCGGCGTGGTCCTGGAAATTGCCGGCTCGGGCTCGCAGATCGCGCTCGATCTCGAACGTCTGAACGAATGCATGGTCGACGATGATCCGTCGATCGCGCTCGCTGGACAGGTCGGTAGTCAGATCAAGATTCGCGTTGGCGACAGCTGGCTGCTGGCCAGCGTTCGCAACCAGCGTAAGGACCGCCGCGCCAATGGCGGCATCCTCGCCAATATCGACTTCCTCGGCGAAGGCGTGGAAGAAAAGCTGACCGGTCGCCTGCACGGTTTCCGCCGCGGTGTGACCCGTTATCCCATTCCCGGTGCGTTGATCTATCCTGCGACGACGCCTGACCTCAAACAGGTCTATGCCAGCGACGGCCGAACCAATGTCGAAATCGGCACTGTCTATCCGACAAAGGATATCCGGGCAGGTCTCTATATCGACGCCATGCTGGGCAAGCACTTCGCACTGCTTGGCTCGACCGGTACCGGTAAATCGACCAGCGCCGCGCTGATCCTGCATCGTATTTGCCAGGCTGCGCCCGAAGGTCATATCGTGATGATCGACCCGCACGGCGAGTATTCGGCAGCATTCCGCCAGACCGGCATGATCCTCGACGTATCGAACCTCAACATGCCGTACTGGCTGATGAACTTCGAGGAACATTGCGAAGTCCTGCTGACTAGCGACGGCAACGAACGCCAGGTCGATGCCGATATTCTCGCCAAGTGTCTGCTGCGCTCGCGCCAGAAGAACCGTCTTGCCGAAAGCATGGGCAAGATCACGGTGGATTCGCCGGTTCCGTACTTGCTTTCCGACCTGTCGAACGCGATCCAGGACGAAATGGGCAAGCTCGACAAGGCGACTTCATCCGCGCCGTACATGCGGATCAAGAACAAGCTCGACGAGATCAAGGCCGATCCGCGCTACCAGTTCATGTTCTCGGGTATGCTGGTCGGCGACACAATGACGGATTTCATCGGCAAGGTTTTCCGTATGCCGTCAAACGGCAAGCCGATTTCGATCATCGACGTTTCGGGTGTCCCGTCAGACATCACGTCAACCGTGGTCGCAGTCCTCAGCCGCCTCGTATTCGACTTTGCGATCTGGGGCCGCGAAGACCAGACGCGCCCGATCCTGCTGGTGTGTGAAGAAGCCCACCGCTACGTTCCGAGCGAGAAGAACGCGGACGGATCGTCGGTCGGCAACATCCTGTCCCGCATCGCCAAGGAAGGCCGTAAATACGGTATCTCGCTGGGCCTAATCACCCAGCGTCCGTCGGACCTTGCAGAAGGCGTACTGCCGCAGTGCGGCACCATCATCTCGATGCGCCTCAACAACGACCGCGACCAGGCTTTCGTGAAGGCCGCGATGCCAGAAGGCGCACGCGGCTTCCTCGACAGTATCCCTGCATTGCGCAACCGCGAGTGCATCATCTGCGGCGAAGGTGTCGCCATTCCCATCCGCGTGTCGTTCGACAATCTGGAAGAAAGCAAGCGTCCGGCGTCGGAAGACCCGAGCTTCGTCGAACTCTGGAGCCAGAGCGGCGGCGAGGAAGATACGGTCCAGCGCGTCGTCCAGCGCTGGCGTTCGCAGGGCTAGGTTCCCCGCGTATCGCCGTAGAGATGGATGTGCAGCCGGTCGCTCATGCGAAAGCCGTGCTGCACGCACAGCTCGCTCAACCAGGCCTCGCGTTCCCGTAGCGTCGCGCTGTCGGTGCCTTCGGGCATCAGGAATACGTGCCCCGGCCTCAACCGGTAGCGCTCGTGCAGCGAAAGCACCTCGTCCACGTCCGACGGATCGGCAATCACGAATTTGAAGAACGCGCGCGGATCCGTGGCATAGGCGTCGAGCCGCTCGGGGATCAGCGCCAGTTCTGCCGGGTTGCCCGAATGGGAAAGCTTGGGGCTAACGTTGAACTGATCAACCCGGATATCGAGCCGTACCGGCGCCTTGGTCGTTCCGTTGGTTTCGATCTCGATCGCCATATCAGGTAGCGCTTCGGCCAGTTCGGCCAGCGCTGCGCCTTGCATCAGCGGTTCGCCGCCGGTGATGACGAGGCGGTCCTGCCCCAGCGCAGCAATCCGCTGGGCTACCTCGCCAACTTCGAGCGTGACCTGGTTGGCCTTGCGATCATAAGTCTCGTCGCTGCGATGCGGTCGATTGTCGCCCTCAAAGTGCCATGTGTAGGCCGTGTCGCACCACACGCAGGCGAGGTTGCAGCGCGACAGCCTGACAAAGGCGACCGGCATACCGGCGCTTGGCCCTTCGCCTTGCAACGAAGCGAAGATTTCGGGTCCGCCCGTGTCGTCAGTGGCAAGGACTAGAGCCACATCACCCCAGCCGCGCCAGTGCCGCCGTCAGCCGCTCGATCTCGCCAACGTGATGCGCGTGGTCCTCACGCGCTTTCTCGACCGCTTCGGGCTTGGCCCGTTCGACGAAATTCGGGTTCGCGAGCCGTCCTTCGAGCGACTTCGCTTCCTTCTGCGAGGTTTCGAGTGCCTTGCCGAGACGCGAGCGCTCGGCATCGATGTCGATCACGCCTTCCAGCGGCACGACGAAAACATCCGAACCGGCGGTCACTTGCATGGCGGGGCCGGCAGGCGCTTCGCCAACGGTCACCGGCGTCAGGCGGGCGAGGCGTTCGATCGCCGCGCTGCTGCGTTCGATCGTGCGCGATGCCACGTCGGACGGCCTGGCGATGAAGGCCGCCAGTTTGGCACCCGGCGCGATACCGAGCTCGTTCTTGGCGCTGCGGACATTGGTGGTTAGGTCGATCACCCAGTCGATGGCGTCGGTTGCTTCCTTCGAAACACTCGCGCGCGGATCGGGCCACTTGGCGAGGATCAGTTCGTATGGGCGGCTTCCCTGCGCGTGCCACAGCTCTTCGGTGATGAAGGGCATGAAGGGGTGCAGCATGACGAGAATCTGGTCGAGCGCCCATCCGGCAACCGCACGGGTTTCGATTGCTGCCGGACTATCGACGTCGCCTGCGAACACCGGTTTGATCAGTTCGAGATACCAGTCGCAGAAACGCGACCAGGTGAACTGGTAGATGGTGTTGGCGGCAGCGTCGAAGCGCAGATCGGCCATTGCCGCGTCGAGCGCCTCTACCGTCTGCTGGACTTCACCGATGATCCACTGGTTGGCGGCGAGCTTCGCTTCCGGAGCCTTGATCGTGTCCGACGCGCCGATGCCGTTCGACTGGCAGAAGCGCGTGGCGTTCCAAAGCTTGGTAGCGAAGTTGCGGTAACCTTCGACCCGCTTTTCATCCATCTTGATGTCGCGGCCCTGGCTTTCCATCGCTGCCATGAAGAAGCGCAGCGCATCGGCACCGTACTGCTCGATCAGGCCGAGCGGATCGACGACATTACCCTTGGACTTGGACATTTTTGCGCCGTCTGCCGCGCGGACAAGGCCGTGGAGGTAAAGGCGCGGCCACGGGGCCTTATCCGTGTTGTAGTACCCCGCCATCATCATGCGGGCATCCCAGAAGAACAGGATGTCGAAACCGCTGATGAGCAGGTTGTTGGGATAATGCTTCCGCATCAGCGCCGTATCATCCGGCCAGCCGAGCGTGGCGAAGGGCCACAGCGCGGATGAGAACCACGTATCGAGCACGTCATTGTCGCGGGTCAGAGTGGCGCCTTCGCCAGCTTGCGCCTGGGCCTCTTCTTCGGTCATCGCAACATAGACACTGCCGTCGTCAGTATACCACGCGGGAATTCGGTGACCCCACCATAGCTGGCGGCTGACGCACCACGGCTGGATGTTCTCCATCCAGTTGAAGAAGGTCTTTTCCCAGCTCTTGGGGACGATTTCGATTTCGCCAGACTTGACCGCCGCAATGGGCTTCTTCGCAAGTTCCTCGGCATTCACATACCACTGATCGGTTAGCCAGGGCTCGATGACCACGCCGCCGCGGTCACCAAAAGGCGTCGCGATCTGGCGCGGTTCGGCGTCGTGTTCGACTTCCTCGCCCTTCTTGGTCTTGGCGATATGCGGGATCAGATAGCCCTGCTCCTTGAGGCGCTGGACGACCAGCTCGCGCGCACCATCGACGCCGTTCCGCTTGAAGCGGTGCAGGCCGAGATATTCCTCCGGCACCAGGCCATCTGCGGTCTGGCAGACGTTGGCATCGCCATCGAGCATGTTGAGCATGTCGGCAGGAGCGATGCCTGCGCGCTTGCCCACTTCGAAGTCGTTGAAGTCATGCCCCGGGGTGATCTTCACCGCGCCCGAACCCAGCTCAGGATCGGCATGTTCGTCGGCCACGATAGGGATGCGGCGACCGGTGATCGGCAGGATCACGTACTTGCCGACTACGCTCATGTAACGCTCGTCGTCGGGATGAACCGCGACCGCCATGTCGGCGAGCATGGTTTCGGGGCGAGTTGTGGCGACCTCGATGTAATCGCGCCCGTCCGAGAGAGTCACACCGGACTCTAGAGGGTACTTAAAGTGCCAGAAACTGCCCGGAATGGTCTGTTGTTCGACCTCGAGATCCGAAATCGCAGTCTTGAGCTTTGGGTCCCAGTTTACCAGCCGCTTGTCGCGATAGATCAGCCCGTCGTTGTACAGATCGACGAAGACCTTGAGCACGGCCTTGGTGAAATGCTCGTCCATCGTGAACTGTTCGCGGCTCCAGTCCATCGAACAGCCGAGGCGGCGAAGCTGGCGGGTGATCGTGCCGCCCGATTCAGCCTTCCATTCCCACACCTTGTCGATGAAGTCTTCGCGCGAATAGTTGGTACGCTTGTCCTGGCGCTCCTCCATCTGGCGTTCGACCACCATCTGCGTGGCGATACCGGCATGGTCGGTGCCAACGACCCACAGCGCATCCTTGCCGCGGAGCCGCTCGTAACGGATGACGATATCCTGCAGCGTGTTGTCGAGCGCGTGCCCGATATGGAGGCTGCCGGTCACGTTCGGCGGCGGGTTCACGATCGTGAAGGGTTCGGCATCCGGCCGCTCGGGACGGAACAGGCCATTGTCTTCCCAATGGGCATACCAGCGCTGTTCGATTTGCGCGGGATCGAAAGTGGTGTCGAGTTGTGTCGTCATGTCGGACCCGCCTTTGCCAGCGCTGCGAGTGCGAAGCAACGGGGAAGGGCGAACGGGCGTGTCGAGAAGCACTCACCGCTTGTTATAGCGGGATTTTACCCGCATAGCCCCGAGCATGAGCGATGGGGCGCAATTCGCAATCGAGCACGATGACGGGGGGCAGGGCGTTCTTGCCCTTTCCGGACCCTATCTCGTGTCGTCGATCGGCAATATCGACGATGCGCTTGATTCGATTGACGAACCTTTCGGCCGGCTCGATCTTTCGGGTGTCACCGAAATCGACACTGTCGGTGCCTGGGTCGCCTGCCGGCTCGCCTCCCGCAACGACGCGGAAATCGTCGGCGCGAGCGACCGTGCACAGCGCCTGATCAAGGCTGTCCAGGGGGCAGGCAACGACGCCGAGTTGCGGCCCGACCGGCAGAGCGTCTGGCTGCGCGTGCCCGAAGCGATGGGCCAGATGGTCATGAACGGCTTTGCCGGGATGAAGGGAGTCGTGGGCTTCCTCGGCCAGGTAATCCTCGCGGTGTTCAGCCTGTTCCGGCATCCTTCGCGTTTTCGCGGAAAGGCGCTGGTACGCCAGCTGGAACTCGTCGGTGTCGATGCATTGCCGATTATCGGCCTCATGAGCTTCCTGATCGGAATCGTGATCGCACAGCAGGGTGCGGTGCAGCTTGCTGCCTTCGGTGCAGAAACGCTGACCGTGAACCTCGTCGGCCGGATTACGCTGCGCGAACTGGGCGTGTTGATGACCGCAATCATGGTCGCTGGCCGGTCCGGATCTGCTTTCGCAGCGCAGATCGGTACGATGAAGCTGACCGAAGAAGTCGATGCGATGCGCACCATCGGCATTTCGCCGATCGAGGCGCTGGTCATTCCGCGCATCATCGCCTGCACCTTCATGATGATCGTGCTGGGCTTCTATGCCTCCGTTGTCGCAATCGTCGGCGGCGCGGTGGTCGGGGACCTGATGCTCGGCATCCCGTTCTGGACGTTCCTTGAAAGGATCAAGGAAGTCGTGCCGATCTATGATCTCTGGGTCGGCCTGATCAAGGCGCCGGTTTTCGGCCTGATCGTGGCGTTGGCCGGTTGCTATAACGGGATGCAGGTTGCCGGGAATTCCGAAGAGGTCGGCCTGCGCACGACGATGGCGGTCGTTTCCGCCATTTTCGCCGTGATCGTGCTCGATGCCTTCTTCGCCGTGTTCTTCACGGAGATCGGTTGGGGATGAGCGACACCGATCTGGAGCACAGCCACCAGAATGCGCCCAACCGGCACGAGCGGTTCAGGGGCGACCATCCGATCGTGGTCGAAGGATTGCGTACGCAGTTCGGTGAACACGTCGTGCACGACGACCTCGACCTCAAGGTCAATCGCGGAGAAATCCTCGGTGTCGTCGGCGGTTCCGGCACGGGCAAGTCGGTCCTGATGCGAGCGATTATCGGCCTGCAGCAGCCCACTGCCGGACATATCGAGATTTTCGGCAGGTCGATCACCAATGCCGAGCCGGACGAAGAAATCGGTGTGCGCAGCCGCTGGGGCGTCCTGTTTCAGGGCGGCGCGCTGTTTTCGACCCTGACCGTCGGCGAAAACGTCGAAGTGCCGCTCAAGCAGTTCTATCCCGAGATCGGCGCCGAGCTTCGCCGCGAGATCGCGCGTTACAAGGTCATGCTTTCGGGCCTGCCGGAAGATGCAGCCGCGAAATATCCTTCGGAGCTTTCTGGCGGCATGAAAAAGCGCGCCGGCCTTGCCCGCGCGCTGGCACTCGATCCCGAGCTATTGTTCCTCGACGAACCTACTGCCGGGCTCGATCCCATCGGGGCGGCGAAGTTCGACCAGCTCACCCGGGAACTGAAGGAAACGTTGGGACTTACGGTGTTCCTGATCACCCACGACCTCGATACGCTTTACGAGATTTGCGACCGGGTCGCCGTGCTCGCGGATAAGAAAGTCATCGCGGTCGGCACCATCCCGGAACTGCTCGAAACCGATCATCCGTGGATCGACGAATATTTCAACGGTCCCCGCGGTCGCGCGGCCCTGGCGAGCAAGGAACGTGCAAGGTGATGGACAAACAGCGGCAAAGCGGGGATTAAGGCAAGTTCATGGAAACACGTGCCAATCATCTTTGGGTAGGGGCTGTCACGCTGGTCCTGCTGGCTCTGCTGGCGGGCTTCATCGTGTGGCTCGCACGACTGGGGCAGGGCGAACAGTCCGAATACGACATCCTTTTCCAGCAGTCGGTATCGGGCCTTGCGCGCGGTTCCGAGGTCTCCTTCGCCGGTGTCCCGGTTGGGCAGGTCAGCGAAATCCGCCTGTATGAAAAAGACCCCGATTTCGTTCGCGTTCGCGTGGCCGTGCGTGAAGACGTTCCGATCCTTGTCGGGACCACGGCGACCATCCAGGGGTCGTTCACCGGCGTTTCCACCATCCTGTTGGACGGCGCTCGTGCGGGTGCGCCCGCCATTACCTGCGAAACCACCGCCTGCCCCGAAGGCAAGCCGGTCATTCCGCCCAAGGACGGCGGCTTGAATGCGCTGCTTTCCGATGCTCCGCTGCTGCTGGAGCGGCTGGCAACGCTGACCGAACGCCTGACCGAATTGCTGTCGGACGATAACCAGGCATCGATCGCAGGCATCCTGCGCAACACCAATCGCATGACGGACAGCCTTGCCGACGCTGCACCGCAGATGGAACGGACACTCGCCGAACTGCAGGTGACCCTGCGCGAAGCAAGCGAAGCGCTCGATTCCTTCGAAAAGGTCACCCAGTCGACCGACCAGCTGCTGAACAAGGAAGGGGCTTCGCTCGCCGACCAGCTTCGCGTGACGCTCAAATCGGCAAACGATGCGGCAAAATCGCTTTCCTCCACGCTCGAGGATACGCGACCCGCAGCGCGCCAGCTGTCGGAGAGCACGCTGCCCGCAGCCGAAGCGACGCTTCAGGACCTGCGCGCCACCAGCAAGGCGCTGCGTAACGTAACCGAGAAACTCGAAAACCAGGGGGCAGGCGCCGTGCTGAAAGGCCAGTCGCTGCCGGATTACAAGCCATGAGGATTACCCGAGCCATGCACGCGAGCACATCATTCCGGCTGGCATTGCTGGCGGCCCCCATGGCCTTGCTGGCGGGCTGCATCAGCCTGGGCGAAGATCCGCCTGACCGTCTTCTGACGCTGACCGCAGAGCAGACCAGCCCTGCCGGGACCGCGCAGAGCGTCGCACGCGATGAAGCCATCGTCGTGCATGAACCCGAAGTGCCCGCTGCAATCGACGTCAATCGTGTGCCGGTGCAGGTGACCGCGACTGAACTCGCCTATTTGCAAGATGCGGTCTGGGTGGAAAAACCATCGCGCCTGTTCCGCCGCCTGCTCGCGGAAACGATGCGGGTGGAACGGGGAACCGTGGTTCTCGATGGTGACGAATCCCCGCTGTCGAGCGGTACGCATGTGCACGGCACGATCCGCAAGTTCGGCTATGACGTTGCGAGCGGCAGCGTCGTGATGCAATTCGATGCCATGCGGATCAGGGACGGCGTGGTCCAGACACAGCGGTTCGAGGCGAGCGAGCCGGGAGTGCTTGCAGAAGCGGCGCCCGTGGGTGCTGCGCTCAATCGCGCCGCCAATGACGTGGCACGGCAGGTATCCGCCTGGGTTGCTGGCGCCTAGGCGCCGGGTTTAGCCAGATCGACAAAAGCGGCGGCGGCTGAAAAGTCCTGCCAGCGCCTCTCACGCTGCGCCTCGGCCTCGCTGTCGCGTCCCCACAGGTCTGCCTGCCACTCTTCCTCCAGGCTCGCATCGCGCCAGAGCGAGGCTGTATCGTTCACATCCTCGTCAATAGCGAGCAGTGCAATGCTCAGCGAGGCGGCGAGCGATGCCATTGCCGTCAATCCGCCAAGGGTGAAATCGTCAAGCGAGGCGAGATGCTGGCGCAGCTTGTCGAGAGTTTCCGGCGGCTGCGGCTTGTGCATGATGCCGCTGACGCGCTGGAACCGGATGCCGTGACGAACTTCTAGATGGCCGAGCAGCGGCTCCCACACCTCCTGCTGGCGTGCGTAAAGTGCGTCTTCCGGGTCGGCGCGGTAGCAAAGCGTATCGGTCTCGCCATAGCTGACGAGCTTGTCGATCACTTCGTCGCGCGAAGGGGCGACCATGTCGATCGCGAAATCGGCGTGGTCGCGGAACAGGAAGCTCTTCGGATCGATTTTTTCGCCCTGCCGGTTCCATTCCTCGGCCAGAGCCAGCGCCAGCGACTCGGTCGGGACGATTTGCGGCCTAGTCGCAGGGGTCTTTACCCCGCGTCCGTCGAGATGGACCTGCCAGCCGCCTTCGACCTGCCTGGCATCCGCCTGTTTGTAGAACTTCCTCACCGATCCTTGCTCCGCCATTTGCGGGACAGGACCTGCGGCATCACGAAGACATCGAACAGGCCGATAATGGAAAGCGCATAACCCGCTTCCTTCGGCCAATCGATCGCGCCCTGGACGATGGCGAGGCCAGCCATCACGAAAACCACGCCGCTGATGCGGATGAGGTTGATCGCCATGAAGCGGCGCTTGGCGATTTCGTCAGCCTTGGCTCTCTCGTCGGTCACAGGATTTCCCCCAGGTGGGCCGCGTCTTTCGCGACGGCAGCAGCGCCTGCCTCGGTCAGTTCAGCGGGCGTGTGATAGCCCCAGGCAACGCCGATCGCTTTGACGTTGGCGTCGCGGGCCATGTGAATGTCGAAGGTGGTATCGCCGATCATGACGGCCTCCGACGGGGATGCCCCGGCTTCGAACAATGCGGCTTCCAGCATCGCCGGGTGCGGCTTCGAAGGGTGCCGGTCGGCGGTCTGGAGCGACACGAACATCTCCCTGATGCCATGCCCTTCAAGGCAGGCGAACAGTCCGCGATCCGATTTTCCGGTGGCGACAGCCAGCTGCCAGCCATCGTCGTGGAGGCGGTGGAGTAGCGGCAGGATGCCGTCATACAGCGGCTCGTTCAGCCGTCCTGCCTCGCGCCGGGCAAAGAAGGCCTGCTTGTAGTTGGCGACCAGCTCGGAGACCGCCTGGTCTTCGACATCCGCTACCAGGCGCCTGATCGCGACCGGCAGGCTCAACCCGACGATCCGGCGGACCTCGTTCATGTCGGGCGCTTCCATGTCCGCCATGGCAAAGGCCTCGCCCATCGCCTGGCAGACATCAGCCTGCCCGTCGACGAGCGTGCCGTCGCAATCGAAAACGGCAAGCCGCGTCATTTCGCGAGCGTTCGCATCAAATGCGCCAGCGCCGGGCTGCCGGAAAGCTCGAGGCCGAGCGCAATCCTCTCACGCTCGTGATCGGTGCGCTTCTGCGACAGCTTGAAGGTCGGTCGCCGCGCCTGGATCTCCAGCTCGAAACCGACGATCCCCTTGCGCAGCCCGTTCCAGGTTGCCTCGCTCGATTCCTCTGCCCGCCAGCGTTCGCCCTCGACCCGGGTTTCGTGCCGCTCGATCAGCGCATGGAGCAGGGCTTCGACGCCGTCCTCGTCCATCTTGCGCACACGGCCTTCAAGTTCGAGCGCGACATAGTCCCAGGTCGGAACCGTATCGCGATTGTCGTACCAGCGCGGGCTGACATAAGCGTCGGGACCGTTGATCGTCACCAGGGCGGTCGCACCGTCGAGATGGCGGCTGAGGGCGTTGCCCCTTGCGAGGTGGAACTGGATCGCCCCGTCGCCGGTGGAAAGAAGTGGGGTGTGCGCAACGCGCGGCCCGTCGGGCGTGGTGCAGAAAACCATGCCGAACCCGATCTGGTCGATCAGCATTTCCTGCAATTCGCGATCTTCGCTGCGAAATAGCGGGTTGGGATGCATTAGCGCTTCTTGCCTTTCGGACCGCCCTTGGGCTTGGCCTTCTTGGCTGTTGTCTTCGATACCGTTCTGGTCCGCCTCTCGCCGCGGCGGGCCTTGCGATATTGCTTGGCATGGGCGCGCGCGGCCTGCTTCTTTTCCGCCGGGGTGCGCTCGGGCGCTTCGTCGCCTTTGAGCGGTTCGGCATTGCTGAGCGAAAGGTCGAAGCCGAGGACGTCCATCGTCGCGGCAAAATGCTCCGGCAAGTCTGCGGTCACGTCCAGCTTGCCGCCGCCCGGCTCCGAAATGACGAGCCGGCGCGCATGAAGATGCATCTTGCGGCTGACTGCGCCGGTCAGGAAAGCATCCTGCCCGCCGTATTTGCCGTCACCCAGGATCGGATGCCCGATGGCTGCAAGGTGGACACGTAGCTGGTGCGTGCGCCCAGTCAACGGTTCGAGTTCAACCCAGGCCGCACGGTTACCGGCACGCTCGACTATGCGATAGCGGGTTACAGCGCGCTGGCCGTTTTCCTCGTCGACATGCATCTTCTCGCCGCCGGTGCCCGGCTGCTTGGCGAGCGGGGCATCGATCGTCCCCTCCGATACTTCGGGAACGCCGACCACCAGCGCCCAATAGACCTTGCGCGCGCTGCGCCCCGAAAACCGTTTCGAATAGCTCGCCGCGCTGCCCGGAGTGCGCGCGATCAGCAGGACGCCGCTCGTATCCTTGTCGAGCCGGTGGACCAGGCGCGGGCGCGGTTCGTCGTCGGTGTGATAGGCGTCGAGCAGGCCATCGACATGCTTGAATGTCTTGCTGCCACCCTGAGTGGCGAGCCCCGGCGGCTTGTTGAGGACGATTGCGGACTTCGTGGTCTTGATGACCATGTCCTGCGCTTCCGACAGTTCTTCTTCGGTAAGCTCGCGGCGCTGGGAGGTCTTCTTGGCACCTTGCTGTTCGCCGCCCGGAGGCACGCGAAGGACCTGGCCGGTGGCAAGACGGTCGTCGGGCTTCACACGCTTGCCATCGACGCGGATCTGGCCGGTACGCGCCCATTTGGAGACCGTGCCGAAACCGATCTGCGGCAGGTTGCGCTTGAACCAGCGATCAATGCGGATGCCGTCATCGTCTTCAGCGATGGTGAACTGGCGGACTTCGTTGGACATCAGGCGGCAATCCTCATGACGATCAGCCCGATATAAAGTGCCGTCAGGCCCGCGAGGACCGACACTGCGGCATAGGCGAGCGCCAGTGCGGCATCGCCGCGCTCTATCAAAACCATCAGTTCGAGGCTGAACGCGCTGAAGGTGGTGAACCCGCCCAGCAGGCCAACCCCGACGAACAGGCGAATCTGGTCGCTACCCAAATCGCCATGCCGCGCGAGCCAACCGGCCAGCAGGCCCATGGCGAGGCTGCCGATGACATTGGCGGCAAGGGTCGCCCAGGGAAATGCGCTAACCGTCAACGGGCCGAGCCAGGCCGTGATCGCGCGGCCCAGCTGGTAGCGCGAAACGGCCCCGACAGCACCGCCGATGGCGACTGTTGCAGAAGCGAAGAGGGGGGAAGTAACTGACATTTGCCCGCCTCTTAGCGACACCGCCGGTTCCTGCCTAGCGCGAAACCCCCTCGCTTTCCCTTGCCAATGGGGGGTGTTTTGACTATAGGCGCCCCAGTTCGAGCCGATCCAACAGGGATTCGGCGCAATTTTCTTTGACTATTCAAAGGCGCAACCCGCGCTGCATGCGGGCTCTACGCTATTGTAGTGAGGTGTTGGATTTTATGCAGATCATCGTCCGCGATAACAACGTCGACCAGGCTCTCCGCGCGCTTAAGAAGAAGCTGCAGCGTGAGGGGGTGTATCGCGAGATGAAGCTGCGTCGTCACTTCGAAAAGCCGAGCGAAAAGCGCGCCCGTGAAAAGGCTGCTGCCGTTCGTCGCGCTCGCAAGCTTGAGCGCAAGCGGATGGAACGCGACGGCATCAAGTAAGCCGTCCGTTTTCAGGTGCATTCGCGCTTGAACGCACACTCACGATAAGCCATCAGGGCGCGGACCAAATCCGCGCCCTTTTGCTTGGGCGCTGCCAATCTTTCAGGATCGTTTTATGGCCGAAGTTACCCGTGTTCCGTTGCAGCCGATCGAAAAGGGCTCGCTTACCAAGCTTTGGCTCGGCGTCATCGTCGCGATTCTGATCGGGGCGGGCATTGCGTGGGCCGCCATGCCCAAGGGCGTGAGCGTGGACACACTCGTAGAAGGCACCGGCCCCAATCCCGGCCCTGAAGATGTGGTCTTCGTGAAATATGTCGGCAAGCTCGCCGACGGGACCGAGTTCGACAAGTCGCAGGACATCCCCCTGCCGATCGAAGGCATCTTCCCCGCAGGCAATCCGCTGCCGCTCGACCAGATGGTCGAAGGTTTCCGTACCGGCGCGATGCAGATGCAAAAGGGCGGCAAGTACGAACTCTTCATTCCGGCAGAACTCGGATATGGTGCGACGCCGCCCGAAGGCGCCCCGATCCCGCCGAACAGCGACCTCTATTTCGATGTCGAGCTGGTCGATTTCATGACCCGCGAAGACTTCCAGCGCCGCATCAACATGCTCCAGCAGATGATGCAGCAGGAAAGCGGCGCAATGCAGCAAGGGCAACAGGCACCGCAACAGGGCCAATAGGCCTCACGCTCGCTTGAAGCTCGGGTGCCGCACTGCTAGCGCGCTCGTGCAATTCCACATTACCAGCGAAGGACAACGAATGTCCGTCGGAGTATATTTCTATGTCGGTTGACAGGGCTACCGTGGCGAAGATCGCCGGGCTGGCGCGCATCAGGATGGACGACGAACAGCTCGACCGGATGGTGCCGGAACTCAACAATATCCTCGCCTGGGTCGAGCAACTGGGTGAAGTCGATACCTCGGGTGTCGAGCCGATGACGGCCGTGATCCCGAATACGTTGCGCCTGCGCGACGATGTCGTCGATGCAGACCCCAAGACCGGCGGCAATCGCCGCGACGATATTCTGGCGAATGCGCCGGTTGCCGAACACGGCTTCTTCGGCGTTCCCAAGGTGATTGAATAATGACCGATTTTACCCAGCTTGGCGTGAAGGCCATCCGTGACGGCGTGGCCGGCGGCGACTTTACCGCACGCGAAGTGGCGGAAGCTTTCAACGCGGCCGTGGCCGAAGCCGCCGAACTGAATGCTTTCATCGTTACGACGCCGGATCATGCGCTCGCCGCTGCCGACGCGACCGATGCGAAGCGCGCCAAGGGCGAACCGCTCGGCAAGATGGGCGGCGTGCCGATCGGCATGAAGGACCTGTTCGCGACCAAGGGCGTCCAGACGACCGCTGCGAGCCACATCCTCGAAGGTTTCGATCCCGAATACGAAAGTACCGTCTCGCAGAACTTGTGGGATGCAGGTGCGGGCATGCTGGGCAAGCTCAACCTCGACCAGTTCGCGATGGGTTCGTCGAACGAGACGAGCTATTTCGGCAACGTCAATTCACCGTGGAAGAAAGAGGGCACCAACGCCGCGATGAGCCCGGGCGGTTCGTCGGGCGGTTCGTCCTCTGCAGTTGCAGCCCGTATCGCGCCGGCCGCTACCGGCACCGATACCGGCGGCTCGATCCGCCAGCCCGCCGCCTTCACCGGCATTTGCGGCATCAAGCCCACTTATGGCCGTTGCAGCCGCTGGGGCGTTGTCGCCTTCGCCAGCAGTCTCGACCAGGCCGGCCCGATGGCGCGCAGCATCGAAGACTGCGCGATCATGCTCGAGGCGATGGCCGGTTTCGATCCGAAGGATTCGACCTCGCTCGACATGCCGGTTCCCGAATGGGAAGCCGGTCTGAACGCCGACCTGAAGGGCAAGAAGGTCGGGATCCCGCGCGAATACATGATGGACGGCACGGACGAAGCCATCCTCAAGAGCTGGGAACAGGGCAAGGAATGGCTGCGCGATGCAGGCGCAGAGATCGTCGATATCTCGCTGCCGCATACCAAGTATGCGCTGCCTGCCTATTACATCGTCGCCCCGGCAGAAGCCTCGTCGAACCTCGCTCGCTATGACGGCGTGCGTTACGGTCTGCGCGATCTTCCCGACGGCGCAGGACTGCAGGACATGTACGCGGCGACCCGCGCCGCCGGTTTCGGTGACGAGGTAAAGCGCCGCATCCTGATCGGCACCTATGTGCTTTCGGCCGGTTTCTACGACGCATATTACAACCAGGCACAGAAGGTCCGCGCACTGGTTGCGCGCGATTTCGAGAACGCCTGGGCCGAATGCGACGTGATCCTTGCGCCGACGACGCCGACGCCCAGCTTCCCGCTGGGTTCGCTCAACGAAGATCCGCTGACGATGTATCTCAACGACGTCTTCGCCGTCCCCGCGTCGCTGGCCGGGCTTCCGGCGATGAGCGTGCCGGCAATGATGACGGACGACGGCCTGCCGCTCGGGCTGCAGCTGGTTGGCAAGCCGTTCGACGAGCAGGGCGTGCTCAATGCAGGTCTCGCGATACAACAGCGTGCCAACTTCACCGCCCAGCCGGAGAAGTGGTGGTAATGTCACCTTCGCCGGACGTGCTCGTCTGGCTCCCGCATTCCTATGCGGCGCGAGGGCCGGCGGAAAGCTGCGTCCGCTTGCTGGAAGGCGTAGCCGATGCAGGGCTCGCGCCTCGGATGCATCTCGTAAGGACGCGAAAGCCGATCCCTACGGGCATCGACGTGCGCGCTGCTCTGTCCGCGAATTTTCGGCACGTCCCGTACCGACTGGTGGCAAGGCGAGGCCTGGAAAGGCTGAAGCAACAATACGCAGCGGCAATCGATGAAGCCCGCCCGGGCACGGTCACATGGTTCTGGCCGGGCGTGCCGATCGATCTGGTCGAGCGCGCAAAACGCCGCGGCCTCGTGACCGTGCGAGAGATGATCAACAGCCCGCTGGCCCATGCTAAGCCCTTGCTCGATGCTGCCTATGCCGGGGTCGGGCTTGTGCCATCGCACGGCATCACAGGCGCCATGGTCGAGGCCGAGAATGCAGAGCTGAAGCTCTACGACTATATTTTCTCATCGAACGCAGAGGTCGATGCTGCCCTGTGGGAGCTCGGCATCCGGGCCGAGCGCATCCTGCAGACGAGCTTCGGCTGGAGCGCGGCGCGGATCGGAGGTGGTTCGCAGATAACTCGCAAGCCGGTCGGATTCCGGGCCGTGTTCCTCGGCAGTGTCGGAGTTCGCAAGGGCGTGCCCGAGCTTCTTGAGGCTTGGAAACAGGCCAATATCGATGGCCAGCTGGTGCTGGCTGGACCGATCGAAAAGGCCATTCGTCCCTTGATCGCGCCCTATCGTACGGATTCCAGCATCCAATTCGCCGGACCGGTCAGCGATGTCTCTCGACTGCTGCAAACCGCCGATTTGTTCGTCTTCCCGACGCGGGAGGAAGGCGGGCCGCAGGTCACCTGCGAGGCGGCAGCGTTCGGCCTCCCGATCCTCACGACACCGATGGGGGCGGGGCGGCTGGTCGAAGATGGCCGGAATGGCGTGATCATCGAGCCCGGCGAGGTCGACGCGCTCGCAGGTGCGATCAGGCGTCTCGCGTCTGATGCCGGATTGCGCAAGCGGCTCGGCGATGCGGCACGTGATGCCTCTGCCGGTTTCGAATACGGTGCTATCGGCAGGGAACGGGCGGAATTGCTGCAGGGATTGGTTCGAAAGTGACCAGTGTTGGCCATTCAACCCCCATCTCATGCAATGGCGGGAGCAGGGCGAAAAGGCGCTTTTCCTGCCTGCGATTCCCGCCTATCGACCGGGCCATGAGCGAGAGCCGTAAACCAAGGGCCATTTCTATGGCTGGAGGTCGAAGCTGATGCTGTTCATGCTGATCTTGATAGGGTCGCTGATCGCATTGGTGGTCTTTGCCTTCGTCATCTCGCGCAAGGTCGAATTCGGCGAGGCGCGGTTCGATAGCGAGACTGGCAAGGTGAAGACCGAAGATCATCCCGCGCAAGCGGGGCAGGCGGTCCCGGCGAAGCGAATTGAAACGATTGATACAGACGAGCGGAACAAGTGATGAGTAGCTACCGGATCCAGGGTGCAACGGGCGAATGGGAGGTCGTGATCGGCCTCGAGGTCCATGCTCAGGTCACTTCGCATGCGAAGCTGTTTTCGGGCGCTTCGACGGCGTTCGGCGCCGAACCCAATTGCAATGTTTCCCTGATCGACGCGGCCATGCCCGGCATGCTGCCGGTGCCCAATCGCGAATGTATCCGCCAGGCGGTTCGCACCGGCATGGCGATCGAAGCGCAGATCAACAAATACAGCCGTTTCGATCGCAAAAACTACTTCTATGCCGATCTTCCGCAGGGCTACCAGATCAGCCAGCTCTATCACCCGATCGTGGGTGAAGGCGCGCTGACCATCGAAGCCGACGAGAAGGCTGGCATCCCTGAAGACAAGGTCATCGGGATCGAGCGTATCCATGTCGAACAGGACGCGGGTAAGCTGATGCACGACCAGCATCCGACCATGTCCTATGTCGATTTGAACCGCTGCGGCGTTGCCCTGATGGAAATCGTCAGCCGGCCCGACATGCGCTCGCCGGCAGAGGCGGGTGCCTATGTCCGCAAGCTGCGCACCATCCTGCGCTATGTCGGCAGCTGCGACGGCAATATGGAAGAAGGCTCCATGCGCGCCGACGTCAATGTGTCGGTCCGCCGCCCGGGCGAGGAATTCGGCACGCGCACCGAAACCAAGAACGTGAACTCGGTCCGCTTCGTCATGCAGACGATCGAACACGAAGCGAACCGCCAGGTCGACCTGATCGAAAGCGGCGGCACGGTGGTACAGGAAACCCGCCTGTTCGACCCGAACACCGGCACCACACGTTCGATGCGGAGCAAGGAAGACGCGCACGATTACCGCTACTTCCCCGATCCAGACCTGCTGCCGCTCGAACTGGAAGATTCCTTCCTCGACGAATGCCGCGCCTCGCTCCCCGAACTGCCCGATGCCAAGCGTGCGCGTTACGAGAACGAACTGGGTCTCAGCGAATACAACGCGCGCGAACTGACGGCCGAGGTCGAAACTTTCGCACGCTTCGAAACGCTGCTTGCCGCAACTGCCAAGGCTATCGGCAAGGACGAGAAGTCTGTCGCCACGCAGGTCGCCAACTGGGCATTGTCGGTCGCACCGGGCGTCGCCAAGTCGCTGGGCGACGAGGCCGACATGAGCAATGCGACTGCCGAAGCGCAGGCCGGCATCCTGGCGATGCAGGACAAGGGCGAAATTTCGGGCGGACAGGCCAAGGAAATCTACGAAATCGTCCTCAAGACCGGTCGTGAACCGGGTGAAATCGCAGATAGCGAGGGCCTCAAGCAGGTCAGCGACACTGGCGCGATCGAAGCGGCTATCGACGAGATCATCGCCAACAATGGCGACAAGGTCGAGGAATACCGCGGCGGCAAGGACAAACTGTTCGGCTTCTTCGTCGGCCAGACGATGAAGGCGATGCAGGGCAAGGCCAACCCGGCAGTGGTGAACCAGATCCTGAAGGACAAGCTGGGGTAGCGATTCCCGAGCGCGGCACACTTTCGTAAATGCAGCTGAACCAACTCCTTTCGCCGAGCTATTCGAACATGCTGTCCGCCATGTCGGCCTGGCTCGACAAGGCGGAGGCGCAAATGGGTAAGGAAGAGGCGCAGGCGCTGCTAACGGCTCGCCTTGCTGCCGACATGTTCCCGCTGGCAACACAGGTGCGATTTTCCTGCGTGCAGGCGATAGAAGGTATGTGCCGCCTTACCGGCAAACCGCTGCCTGCGATGGTCCAGACCCTGCTCGACGAAGGTAGGGAAGCGGGCACAGCGCCGGGATCGCTGGATGATGCGCGCAACCGGATCGCCGAAACGCTGGAATGGGTGCGCGACGTTGAGCCGATTGCAGGCGAGCCTGAAGGCAGGAGCGATCTTCCCCACGAGCTGCCGAACGGCATGATCTTCGATTTCACTGCCGACGAGTACGCGCGTGACTGGGCGATCCCGCAATTTTATTTCCATGTCATGACGGCATACGCGATCCTGCGGGCGCAGGGCATCGATCTTGGCAAGGCGGACTATGTCGCGCACCTTCTCGGCAAGATACGGCCCGCAAGCGCACCGCAAGGGTGAGCGCGAGAGCGCATGACATCCATCGTCCTCATCCAGCCTGAGATACCCGGCAACACCGGCGCGGTCGGGCGCACCTGCGTCGCGCTCGATATGGAGCTGATCCTCATCCACCCGCTCGGCTTCGAGATCGACGACAAGCGCGTGAAGCGCAGCGGCCTCGACTATTGGCCGCATATACAGCTGGTCGAGTTCGCCAGCTGGGAGGCTTTCATCGCCGAACGTAGCCCGCGACGCGACCAGATGTTCCTGTTCGAGGAATATGCGGACCGCAGTTTCTACGAGCCTGAATACCCGCGCGACGCCTATCTCGTCTTCGGGCGCGAGACCAAGGGTATCCCGGCTGAAATTGTCGAGGCTCACCGCGGTCAGCTTGTCGGTCTGCCCATGCGTTCGGACAAGGTGCGATCGTTGAACCTGGCCAACACGGTCGCAGCAGCTGCCTATCAGGCGGTGAAGTCACATATCGACTGGTAATCGGCGCTGGTCCCCTTCTCTGCGTCGTCAGAAGTGAACAGATTCACCATACCTGTTTACCGAAAATAGAAAGAATCCTGCAAAGAGGGCGGCGGCGGCAAAGACCGCCCGTTAGAAAAACCCTCGAGGAACTCAACCCGGCGCTGCCCGGACATTCGAAGCGGAAGCGAAGCGATTCAACGCATAAACTCGATACCAGCGGCCTCAACTGCCCGCTGCCGATCCTCAAGACCAAGCAGACCCTGTCGAAATTGGCTGCTGGTGAAATCCTCGAAGTAACCGCTACCGATCCCGGCTCTGTCGCCGATTTCGATTCTTTCTGCCGTGCGACCGGGAACGTCCTGCTCGAACAGGACCATAGCGATGGAACATTCCGCTATCGCATAGAGCGCAAGGCCTGAGACAGCCTCACGCAGTCGCCCGCGAAAGCGGGCAACGCCGTCAACAGCTTGCGGGGATCGACATGAAATTCTGGCAATCAGCCGATGCTGCGCTGGACGCGGCCGAGGTCGATACAATCGGCATGGCTTCAGAGAAAAGCGCAGAAGATGAAATCCTTGCTCTCAACCAGCAGCTTGCAATCGCAGAGGCTGCACTCGAGAGCGAGCGCGACCAGCGCCGTGAAGCCGAAGCGCGCGCCGAAAGCTTCAAGGCGCAGGCTACCTCGCTTGCCCAGGAATTTCGCGCCTCCATCGCAGGTGTGACCACTGCGTTAGGTGTCGCTGTCGAGCAGTTGGAACGATCCGCGCATACGATGTACGACTTTGCCCGGACCACCGGATCGGAAATCGAACTGGCTCGGCAGGAGGTCGAGGAGGCCAGCCAACGGGCGCAAGCGATCGTTCGGGACGCCGACGCGCTCCACGATTCCGTTACGACAGTCGACATCGCATGGGGCTTTCTGGCCAGGATAGGTGCAGAAGCGCGGGCCACGACACAGCGTAGCGAAGCGACGATCGGCAATTTGACGCAGCAATCCACCGGTGTCGGGCACGTTATCGGCGTGATCAGCGGTATTTCGGATCAGACGCGCATTCTCGCCCTCAACGCGACGATCGAAGCGGCACGTTCAGGCGAGGCCGGGCGCGGATTTGCCGTCGTAGCCAACGAGGTGAAGCAGCTGGCCGACAGCGTCCAGTCCGTGACCCGCGAGGCTACCGACCTGATCAAAGGCATCCATACGGGGACGAAGGAAACCGACCTCGCCGTTCGTGAAGTGACTGCCGGTATGAGCCGCCTGATCGATTCAGCCGAGGCGATCGGCGTCGAGGTTAGTGAACAGATGGGTCAGGCAAAGTCGATCCAGGCGAGCGCCACAGGCGGTGCTGAAAGCGTGGAGAAAGTTGCCAGACGGTGCGAGAGGGTGACCAAGGCGGCGCACCACGCGTTCGAGCTTTCAGGCGAAATCGAAAGCGCCAGCGTCCACCTTCACAGTGTGGTCGACGAGTTGGAGAATGCGACCGAGAAATTCCTCACCCGACTTTCGTCCTGACCGAGTTCGCCATTGTCAGCGGCCATATTGGTGATAGCTTGAAGCCTCACGATGGAAGGGGTCCGGCGATGAAGTGGGCGTTCATTATCTTCACTGCACTGTACGTGATTGCGCTCGCGCTGCTGGCGATCGGTACGTTCGGCTGGTTTGGTCAGGAGAAAGACCCGCTTTCCGCTGTATTCCTCGTACCCCTCGGCCTGCCGTGGAACCTGCTCCTCGATCGCGTTTTCGGGACTGACGGACCGCTTGTCGCAATCCTCAGCCCGGCAATCAACGCTGCGATACTTTACTGGCTCTGGAAACGCTGAGCCGGGATCAGGGAACGGGATCTGTCCTGCTGACAGGCTGGGCCTTCCCTATTTCGCCGACCAGATTGTTGGCATCCCCCAGCACGCTCATGAACGCGACATAATCGTCGTCCATACAGCCTGAATTCCAGGCGATTTCGGTGGTCGTTGCACCGCGGGTCAGCCGCAAGGTCCCATAGGGTGCATCGGTCATGAAGTTTACGCACACGCCGGCATCGGGCGCCACTTCGGGCAGGCGATCGAGGATGGCCACCAGCTTTGCATATTGCCCGGCATCGGCTGGCAGTTCGTGCCACGCCATCGGCGCGGGGCCGATTGGCGGGGCACCTTCCTCGTGCACCGCCTCGGCAAAGCCCCCGCTACCATCGGGCAAGATGTTCCAGATCGTCAGCGGTGCGCCCCAGCTGTTCATTGTGAACGAAATCATGTCCCACGGCGGTGGGGGCGGGCTTTCAGGAGTGCTGGCGCTGGCATGACTGCACGACATGACGAGCAGCGATGCAGCGAGCATCAGGCCGCGAGGTAAAGAAGATCGCACGTCAGTTCCGTTCAAAAGCGTAAACGACCCGCCTTGCGCGGATGACGAGGCCTCTTCCGTCAGGAGTTAGCGTGTAGTTCGTCGAGGTCGGAAGGTCCGCAGCGAGATCTTCGCCGAATGTCGGCTTGGGGCACAATGCGCGGGTCGAGGCAATCTGCGAAATGACGAGCGTGCCGTTATAGGTTTCGGGCAAGGATGCGTTCCAGTCGCCGGTTCCGCGATTGCAATCGAGCTGCAGGATGAGCGAACCTCCACGTTCGAATTTCAGGGTGTGGCGTGCCTGCAATTCGGGATTGAGCCGGGTCGAGGTGCCCGATGTTTCGACGTCAACCAGCCGCCAGCTCGTGCCGTTGAGCGGGTGAAAAGCTTCGCCGGGGAGGCTTTCGCAGCCCGACAGGGCAAGCAGCGCGACCGTGCCGAAGCCGGCCTTTGCGAGTGTCGATTTCATCATCGGATTACGCTCCTGGTGCAAATAGCCATTATCCGCCGGTGATCAGCGCATCGACAATGACATAGGTTTCCGGACCGAATTTGACCGTAACCTGGTCGCCTTCGCGCGTGGTATTGAATTCCCATCCTGCCGAACCATCAGCCTGGGCGCTGTCTGCGCCATAGGGTTCTGTCCCGCGAACGAAAATCGCACGCTTCGAACCGTCGGGCTTGGTCACTTCGACGAGTGACGTCCCGTCCTCGCCCCAGTTGCGCTTGACCCCGGCATTGCAAGACTGTGCGGGCGGCTTGTTGTCGAAGCCGCAATCCATGATCGTCGTCGCGTTGTATTCGGTGCCCTCCACCAACGCGTCTTCTGTTTCCGGACTGGCGGGTGCAGTGCCGCCTGAATCGGCAGCGGCATCGGAGGATAGCGCTTCGGCAGAAGTCTCGTCCGTTGCAGGAGACTCCTCTGCGCTACCACAGGCCGAAAGTACGAGAGCAAGCGTGCTAGCAAGAGCACCGGCCCGGATCATGTGTTTCATGTCGTCATCCCGCATTGAAAGAGTTGGGCGCCGCGGTTTTTCAAGGCTGCGGCGCCCGACTCGTTGTATTAAAGGGCGCCCTCGCTGCCCGTGTACATCACTTCGCCTATCGTGCCGTCACGATAGGCGAGGCAGCGCCAGGGTTCTTCGCCGCCCTGCACATTGATGTAGATCGCGATGGCCGCTTCGGATTCCTCAATCCGGTTGGTTCCGATGACGGGCGCACCCGTTTCGCGGCCGACCTTGTCGGCGCACTTGCTTTCGAGGCTGTTGGGGCCGCGGATCTTTACCGCTGCGGACTTCGCCGGAGCAGCGCCCACTGCCGGGCCGTTTTCTCCGACCGGAGATGTCATGCCCACATTGGCGTCGCCCAACGAAATCGAAACGAGACGCACGCCATCGACATTGCCGACGATATTGCCGCCCAATGCCTCTGCTGCCGCTTCTGTGGGGCAGCCGACGAGGATAGCGCTGTCATCGAGGTAATTCGATGTTGCCGCACTTTCGCCCAGCTTCAGGCAGGGATCGCCGGCGTTCGGATAACCATCGCCAAATGGGGCAAGGCTTTCCGGGATAACCGCGACTTCTTCAGCCGCGACATCGGTTTCGGAAGTATCTTCGGCCGCGCCGCCACAAGCGGAGAGGGCGAGCGCCGCAGCGCCCGCCAGGAAAATGCCGTTACGCATGTCTCGTTCTCCCCGCCCTTAACGGCACTTGGGGTGCTGGCCGATATCGCGAAGGTCGTAGAAGTGGCCGTCTGCGATCGTGACCTGCACGCACTGGCGGGTGTCCGCCTTGTACTGAATCGAATAGCGGGTGTTGCCGCTGGTGAAATTGTCCACCTGGCGGAAACCGCGCCGCGACATTTCGTCCATGCCGCCCGCTGCGCGCGCGCCTTGCAGGTCGTTGTAGTGGGCGACCGGGGCGTAACCGCCTCGATTATAGTGGTGGCGCAGGTTGGCATTCCGCTCACTCACACCAGCGTTGTAGCCATTGGCGTAATCGTCGGACCGGTCGTAATTGTGATAGGACGCATTGTGCAGACCGTCTGTGTAACCGCGTTCGTATTGCGCTTCTGCTGCGGCATCGGCCTTGTGCTTGTCGTCTTCATGGTGATGCGACTTGTGGCTGAGCAATGCGCCGAGGATCGCTGCACCTGCAACAGCGGCGACTGCTGCCCCTGCGTCACCACCCTTGTGATGGCCGCAGTCCTGATCGGATGCGTCGTTGATGGTCATGACGCGGCCGTCATAGACTTCGACCACGACGCAATCGTCGTCCTTGGAATCCCACCAGTAGCTGTACACGTAGCCCATATCGTTTTTGTTGGTGGAAACATGAGCGAAACCACGCTGCTGCAGCTGGTATTCGGCATCCCGACCGCGCGAACCGTTGATGTCGATCAACTGGTTTGCCTTTTCGGCAAGAACCGGTGTCGCAACCAGGGCGGTACACGAAGTGATCAGGGCAACTTTAGCTAGACGGGCAGTCATAATGACCTCCTTGGTGGGTATTCTTTATGTTCGCGACTAAAGGGCTTCGTGCGCTTTGCTCTGCGTCAAAGTAGCTCGATTCATTCCAAGGCTATCAAAGGCTTGTGACAGTTCATATTGCCTCTTCCTGCCAATCGGTTGACATTTTCTGCCAAATTGGCAGCTTTCGAAGTTCGGGGGCCAGAACGAAGGACGACATGTGAACCGTTTTGCCGATTCTCTGGACCGACTCGAAAGACTGCGTCCGAACATGGCAGCTGCCCCCGTTCCGGTCGGTATGACCCGGCATTGGGGTAACAGTTTCGGGCATCCGGACTGGATGTTCGAAGGTACCAAATTATCTGCCGAGGACCTCGACAGGACATTCATCCCCGTTATCGACGATCTGAGGCTGATCGCGAACCTCGTCGAAAATGTGGGTGAGAAGGCGCTGCTGACAAGTGTTATCGAACGACCGGTCGTCGCCCCTGGCGGACTGCTCAGCCGGGCACCCGACCTTGGTGCGTCGCTCAAGGTATTGACTGCGGAACTGACCCGAACGTCGCCTTACTTCCTTGTCGAATTCACCCACGGCGATGAAATGGTCGGGATCGACATAGCAACCGATCCAGATGTCGGTCCGTTGGGACGATTCCTCGAACTCACCTGCCTCTTTCTCCTGCTGCGCCTGATCGATTCCTTCATCGGGCATGCCGGGCCGGGCCAGAAAACACGACCGGTAATTGCCGCCGAAATCAGCGGTGTAGAGGAAGGTCTGATCGCAGAGATAAACGCGATTGCACAAGAACGCTTCGTCATGAGCGATCAGTCGACGATGCTTCGGCTGCACACCAGCTATCTTGACCTGCCAAATCCCGACTACCGCAATTCGCAACGCGAAGAATTGCAAGAGGACCCGAGGGTCGGACAACCGACTGCCAGTGCCAGTGTCCAGTCGCTGAAGGCCCAGATAAGGGAGCGGCTCAGGCTGAACCGGCGGATTCCGCAGATGGCCGATTTGGCGTCGGAACGCGGCATGTCGGTGCGCACGCTGGCCCGCGAGCTGTCGTCAAAGGGCCTTTCTCTCAGGAACCTCACCAACGACGTCCGGATGGAACTGTCGGCAGAATACCTCGCGTCGGGCGAAATGTCGGTGTCCCAAGTTTCGGAGAACCTGGGCTATTCGGAAGCGTCCAGCTTCATCCGTTCGTTCCGCAAGAACTTCGGCACCGCACCGGGGGAGTGGCGTCGGGGGACGACACGGGCCAGGTTATAGCCCACGAAAAAGGGCCGCCGGATCGCGCCGACGGCCCCTTCGATCAAATCCGGGTTTGGATCAGCCCTGGCGCTGGCCAGTCAGCGGCATCGAACCGAATGCGCCGGCATTGACTGCACCGGTCAGCTGGTCGCCATTGACGGTCGCTTCGCAGTCGAGCGTCATCGGCATCGGCACCGTCATGTTCATCTTCCAGGTCAGCTTGTCGCCGTCGATCGTGCCGTTTTCGATGTCCATCGAACCCATGCCGCCAGCCATCGAGCCGGTGAAAGTGTTGCCGTCATCGCCTGGTACGACGGTAAAGGTGCCCTTCTGGTCGCCCATCGGGCTCTTGACGACGGTATCGTAGGTTCCAGCAACAGACATCGTATTCTCCTCCTTGGATAAAGCTTCCACCCATCAATTCACGGGCGGCCTTCGCGTTCCGTGTTTACACTCGTGTCAGTAAGACTCAACCACATATCGGCGCTTGGCATTGGCCAGCACATCCTCGCGCCAGAAATGAACCGGCTTCAGCTTGTGCTGCACGAACAGTGCGGCCTGATCGCTGTAATGATTGCTGCCAGGCCGCGTCGTTGCTGCACCATAGGGCTGGATCGAACGCGAGCTGACGCGCTCGCCCGGCATCCATTCGGCCCACATGATGAAGCTGTCGCCATGCTTCACCGACAGCCTGCCATCCTCGTCCACATCCCATGTGGTCGAAGCGCGTAGGGTGTCGGAGCCGCCATCGAGCGGCAGGTCCACCGCATTGGGTCCGAGCGGTTGCCGCAAGCGCAGCAATTGCGACATTGGCGGATCGATACGGCCGAAATGCGTCATCAGATGGTCGACCGAGGTTTCCAGCTGTTCCAGTGCATCGGGCTCGGGCTTGTTCTGGTACTCGGCCGACATGAACTCCTTGATCATCAGCAGGGCGAGCGCATCTGCCCGGCCGCGATTGTCAGCGGTGAAGTCCCACTCGAGCAAGAGGTCGCGAGCTTCGGCCAGCTTGTCATCGTTCGACAGGTCGAGCGCTTCCAGCTGGTCCCACAGCTGATCGACATAGCCCTCGCGCACGTAGGCGGTGTCATACTTGATCCGCTCCAGCGTCTTGCGGTCGAGCAGGCTTGCCTCGCTCAGCAGTTTCCACGCACGGCGCGACCTGTTGGTCTGCTTAAGTTCGACACCCAGTTCGGGGGCGAAATCGGCCGGGTCGAGATCATCTGCGGCACCTGCCGCGGTGTATGGCTCGTTATTGGCGTTGTAGATCCAGCCCGATGACGGGTTCACGATCTTGGGCACCTCGGCGAAGTCGACCGTACCCTGCCATACGAGCTCGGGGTCGTTGCCGGGCAGGATGCCGCGCCAGTTGGGGCCGGCCTGTCGGTCGGGCAGGGCGGCATTATAGACATAGGCGATGTTGCCTGCCTTGTCGGCGTAGATGAAATTGGTCGAAGGGATGTCCATTCGCGCCAGCTGCGTCTGCCATTCATCGAGCGTCTTCGCCTTGTTGAGGCGATAATAGGCGTCGAGCTGGCCCAGATTGTCGATGCCGCCGTAACGGATGGCGAAATAGCCCTTGTCGTTCTTGATCACCGGGCCGTGGACACTGCGATAGACCATGCGCTCGACCGGAATGACTACGGGGCCGATCTTGACGGGGAGGGTGACCTCCTCGCTTTCCAGTTCGAGCCATTCGTCGCCGAACTGGTACATCAGGCGGTGATTGTTGCCGATGACCTCCTTCGAAACGTCGAGCTCGTAAACATCGACCATGTCGGGGCGGTTGACCGTGTTGGTCCAGCCGAGGTCCTCGTTATGGCCGAGGAAGGGGAAGGGCGATCCGGGGAAGTTTGCACCCGCATAGTGCCAGCCTTCCTCGCTCTCGACCACGAGTTCGTACCAGGCGACACCGCCGCGCCACGGCTGGTGGCTATTCGAGATGAGCACGCTCGGCCCACCGGATTTTTCGGGCGTCACGGCAAAGGCGTTAGACCCCGCGAGCGCGCCATCCTCGCCCCACGGCAGCGGCGCGTGGCGCAGGTTCGCCTGCTCGGACTTCGTGCTTTCCGGCTCCGATCCGTCGCGCGGATAACCCGGGATGTCGGGGCCATATTCGCGCAGCAATGGCTCGCCTGCGACGAGCGGCTGGATCACGTTGCCGAGGCCGAAGAAGAACGGCTGGCGCAGGGCAAAGCCTGCCGCGATATCGACGCCGTCGACGGGGAATAGATTGCCCAGCTTCGCTTCTTCCGGATGCTCCGCGGCATACTG
This sequence comes from Altererythrobacter epoxidivorans, assembly GCF_001281485.1. Classification (NCBI taxonomy): domain Bacteria; kingdom Pseudomonadati; phylum Pseudomonadota; class Alphaproteobacteria; order Sphingomonadales; family Erythrobacteraceae; genus Altererythrobacter; species Altererythrobacter epoxidivorans. Next base: position 1,885,460 of record NZ_CP012669.1, on the reverse strand, counting down.
GTTCAACCCGGCGGCATAGGCATCGAAAAGGGCGCGAGTATCCGCGGGTAGCTCGGGATAGTGGCGTTCTGCCGTTCCGCGCGCATCGAGCAGGTGGTAGGCATAGTCGAAGGCAGCGCCTTCCTCGCCCGCGATGGCGCCATAGCGACCCTTCGACATGGCGACGACATCCTGCAGCGTGAAGAAATCGTCCTCGGCGTGGGCGATCGCAACGCCGAATGCGACGTCGGCGTCGGTCTTTCCATAGATGTGGGGGACGCCGAATTCGTCGCGGATAATCTCTGCGCGATAATGCCTTTCAGGCAGGGCCGCGCTGGAGCGCGCAGCGAACGGTTCCCAACTCGCCAGGAATATGAAGCCCGCCAGCACGAGCACAAGCAACGCGAATCCGATCCGCGCAAACCACGATTTCATCCAGTTCTCTCCTTCGCCCGCGACGCTAACGGGGTTCTGTCCACGGGTGAAGGGCACAATCACTTGCGACGGGAGAAAGCTGTTTGCGATTCGCTCGGGATAAAGTCGCAAGGGGGTCTTTCGGTATCCATGCCTGCACGGCTACCCCGGCAGATGTGGATACGCAGATCGTCATCGGACACGGCGCAAATGGCGCGCCGGTCAGCTTCGACATAGAAGAATTGCTCGCCACCCGACTGCTCGTCCAGGGCAATTCGGGTAGCGGCAAATCGCATCTGCTGCGCCGCCTGCTGGAAGAAAGCGCCGGCATGGTCCAGCAGGTCGTGATCGATCCCGAGGGCGACTTCCCTTCGCTGGCAGAGGAGTTCGGCCATGTAGTGATCGACGGGTCGGCCTATGCCCCGGCAGAGATCGAGGCGCTCGCGCGACGTATCCGCGAACACCGCGCCAGCGTGGTGCTGGATCTCGACGGGTTGGAGGTCGAACAGCAAATCCGTTGTGCCGCGCAGTTCCTGACCGCGCTGTTCGATGCCCCGCGCGAACACTGGTATCCGGTGCTGGTGGTGGTGGACGAGGCGCAGATGTTCGCGCCTGCGGTGGCGGGCGAGATTGCCGAAGACACGCGGCGCATGACGCTGTCGGCCATGACCAATTTGATGTGCCGCGGCCGCAAGCGCGGTCTGGCCGGGATCGTCGCGACGCAGCGTCTGGCGAAACTCGCGAAGAATGTCGCGGCAGAGGCGTCGAACTTCCTGATGGGCCGCACTTTCCTCGACATTGATATGGTTCGCGCCGCCGACCTGCTCGGCATGGAGCGGCGACAGGCGGAGCGCATCCGCGAACTGGAACGTGGACATTTTCTCGCTCTAGGCCCTGCGATCACGCGGGTTCCCCTGTCGGTGAAGATTGGTCCTGTGAAGACCGGTAACAAGGCGCGCGCCGAAGGCCTGATGGCCCTGCCGGACACCGCGCCCGCCGATATGGAGGCGCTGCTCACCAGCAATCTCGCGGCAGAGGCGGCGAAATCGGCGCCTCCGCCACCGCCACCTCCGGCACCGCGGGTCGAGGATGTCGAGCGGACCATTGCCTCAGCCGAAGAGCGCCAGGTTCCGCAACCGGCCGAACCGGCGGACACATCTGCCGTTGCTACGCGGATTGAAGAGATCATTTTCGAACTGGCGGGTGAGGAGGGTATCGCCTTCCAGTCGGCAAGCGCCCAGTACCAGACATTCCTGACGCGTTGCCGCCGCGAACGCCTGATCGGCCCCATGCCCGATATGCAGAGCTTTCGGCGCCGCTTTGCCATTGCCGGAGCAGGGCTGGGCGATCTGGACGAAGCGGTGCAGAGCCGCATCCTGCAGCTGGCAGGCAGGGTGGAAGAAGACCTGCTGGCGCCGTTCCTGGTCATCGCCAAGGCTGCGCACGCTGGCGAAACACAGGTCGACGAAAACGAACTTGCCCAGGCTTACGGAACCAGCTCGCCCGGACGGATCCGCCGCCTGCTCGACCACCTCGAGCGGCAGGGACTGATCGTCGTGCGGGAGGACTTCGGCGGCGACCGGACGCTGATGGTGCCGGGTCTGGAAAACGTGAACGCGGGTTGAATCGCTAGCGCGATCCGCCGAATAGCTGGCGACCGGCAAGATCAAGCATGATTTCCTCGCTGCCGCCGCCGATCGCGTTGACCCGCACCTCGCGATAGATCCGTTCCACCTTGCTTCCGGTGATGTAGCTCGCTCCGCCGAGGACCTGCGCAGCTTCGCGCGCGACGGCTTCGAGCATGCGCGTTGCCTGCACCTTGAGCATGGCGAAATCAGCCGGACGGTCGCGCCCCTCGCGAACCTGCCAGGCGCAAAGATCGACCCATGCCTGCGTCGCCTCGATCTGGCGTTCCATGTCGGCGAGCTTGATGCGGATCGACTGGTGACCGACCAGCGGTTTGCCGAAAGTTTCGCGTTGCTGCGCCCAGTCGGCAGCCTCGGCCATTGCGACGCGAGCATAGGCACAGCAGCCCATGGCCATGCCCAGCCGCTCACCATTGAAATTGCGCATGATCCCGATGAAGCCGCCGTTCTCCGGCCCGATGAGGTTTTCGGCAGGCACGCGCACGTCGCTGAAATGGATGGCGGCGGTGTCCGAACAGCGCCAGCCCATCTTGTCGAGCCGTGTTCGCTCGACGCCCTCGCTCGCCATGTCGATCAGCAGCAGCGAAATGCCGCCAGCGCCCGGGCCGCCCGTCCGTACAGCACAGGTCAGCCAGTCCGCGCGCATACCGGAAGTGATGAACATCTTGCCGCCGTTGACGACATAGTGGTCGCCATCACGAACGGCCGTCGTCCTGAGATTGGCGACGTCCGATCCGCCACCCGCCTCGGTAATACCGAGCGCGATGATCTTCTCGCCTGCGAGCACCGGCGGGGCCACGCACTGCTTCATCTCTTCCGAACCGAGCGCCAGGACCGGCGGCAGACCGATGCCATGCGTCATCAGCGATGCGCCGAGCCCGCCAGCTCCGCAGGCGGCGAGCTCTTCGGTCACGACCAGCCCATGGAAGATGTCGAATCCTTCCTCGTGTCCGCCAAATTCCTCGGGATAGCGCAGGCCGAGTATGCCGGCTTGTGCCGCCTTGCGGTGAAGGTCGCGGGGCAATTCGCCCTCCGCTTCCCAACGGTCGATGTTCGGGGATATTTCCCGTTCGACGAAACGGCGAACGCTCATCGCGAGCGCCTCGTGGCTTTCGTCATAATAGGGTGAGCGGGCGCGCCAATCGTCGAATGCAGTCATAATTCGGGAGGCTTGCGCGGACGCCGGGCGAGGTCAAATCAAAAATTTGCACTCACCCCTCGTCAGAAAGCGAGGGACCCCTATATTCGACTAACACACCTCGGAAATTTCGGGGTCAGGGCTTGTGTTGCTAATTTGCAACACCATATCGGTGCGGTACAATCCATGAGGGACATCCAGAAATGAATCTCGAAAAATTCACCGACCGCGCGAAGGGTTTCCTGCAGAGCGCGCAGACCGTCGCGATCCGCATGAACCACCAGCGGATTACGCCGACGCATCTTCTCAAGGCGTTGCTCGAAGATAACGAAGGCATGGCTGCCGGGCTGATCCAGCGTGCAGGCGGCCAGCCCGGGCTGGCGGTGAGCGCCGTCGATGCCGAACTGGCCAAGGTCCCGGCAGTTTCCGGCTCGGGCGCGCAATCGACGCCTGGGCTCGACAATGATGCCGTGCGCGTGCTCGACCAGGCGGAACAAATCGCCGAGAAGTCGGGTGACAGCTATGTCACTGTCGAGCGTCTGCTGCTCGCGCTTGCGCTTTCCCAGACCAAGGCTGGCGAAGCGCTCAAGGCTGCGAGCCTGACGCCGCAATCGCTCGAAGCTGCGATCAACGAATTGCGCAAGGGCAAGACGGCCGACAGCGCCAATGCCGAGAGCGCATATGACGCGATGAAGAAATTCGCCCGCGACCTGACCGAGGCCGCGCGTGCGGGCAAGCTCGATCCGGTGATCGGCCGCGACGAGGAAATCCGCCGTACGATCCAGATCCTGGCTCGCCGTACAAAGAACAACCCTGCGCTGATTGGCGAACCGGGCACTGGCAAGACTGCCATTGCCGAAGGTCTCGCCCTGCGTATCGCCAATGGCGATGTCCCCGACAGCCTCAAGGGCCGTACGCTCATGTCGCTCGACATGGGGGCGCTGATCGCAGGTGCAAAATATCGCGGCGAATTCGAGGAACGGCTGAAGACCGTGCTCGATGAAGTGAAGGGTTCCGACGGGCAGATCATTCTGTTCATCGACGAGATGCACACCCTGATCGGTGCCGGCGCATCGGAAGGCAGCATGGACGCATCGAACCTGCTCAAGCCGGCTTTGAGCCGCGGCGAGCTGCACTGCATCGGCGCGACCACGCTCGACGAATACCAGAAATACGTCGAGAAGGACCCGGCCCTGCAGCGCCGGTTCCAGCCGGTTTTCATCGAAGAGCCGAGCGTCGAGGATACGATCAGCATCCTGCGCGGGCTAAAGGAAAAATATGAACTGCACCACGGGGTGAACATCACCGATGGCGCGATCGTAGCTTCCGCCCAGCTCTCCAATCGCTACATCCAGAACCGATTTCTCCCGGACAAGGCGATCGACCTCATGGACGAGGCGGCAAGCCGAATCCGCATGGAAGTGGAATCGAAGCCCGAGGAAATCGAAAGCCTCGACCGCCGCATCATCCAGCTCAAGATCGAAGAACAGGCTCTTTCCAAGGAAAGCGACGATGCCTCGAAGGACCGGCTCGCCACCTTGCGCGATGAGCTCGCCAATCTCGAGCAACAGTCGAGCGAGCTGACCACGCGCTGGCAGAACGAACGCGACAAGATCCAGGCCGAGAGCAAGATCAAGGAAGACCTGGATGCCGCGCGCATCGAGCTCGAACAGGCGCAGCGCGACGGCGATCTCGCGAAGGCGGGCGAGCTTTCCTATGGCCGCATCCCCGAATTGGAAAAGCAGCTCGAAGCAGCGCGCGAACAGTCCGAAAATGCGCTGCTGCGCGAAGAGGTAACCGAAGAGGATATCGCCTCCGTGGTCAGCCGCTGGACCGGCATCCCTGTCGACAAGATGATGGAAGGCGAACGCGAGAAATTGCTCCAGATGGAGGAAATCCTCGGCAAGCGGGTCATCGGCCAGAGCCAGGCGATCGAAGCGGTCTCGAAGGCCGTGCGCCGTGCTCGAGCCGGCCTGCAGGATCCGAACCGGCCGCTGGGCAGCTTCCTGTTCCTCGGCCCGACGGGTGTCGGCAAGACCGAACTGACCAAGGCGCTCGCATCCTTCCTGTTCGACGATGACCAGGCGATGGTCCGCATCGACATGAGCGAATTCATGGAGAAGCATGCGGTCGCCCGCCTGATCGGCGCGCCTCCGGGCTATGTCGGATACGAGGAAGGAGGCGTGCTGACCGAAGCCGTGCGGCGCCGGCCCTACCAGGTCGTGCTGTTCGATGAGGTCGAGAAGGCCCACAACGACGTGTTCAACGTTCTGTTGCAGGTCCTCGATGACGGTCGCCTGACCGACGGGCAGGGCAGGGTCGTGGATTTCAGCAACACGCTGATCATCCTCACTTCCAACCTCGGCAGCCAGTTCCTCGCCAATATGGACGATGGGCAGAAGGTCGAGGATGTCGAGCCGCAAGTGATGGACGTCGTACGCGGCCATTTCCGGCCCGAATTCCTGAACCGCCTGGACGAGATCATCCTGTTCCACCGCCTGGGGCAGGAGCACATGGCGCCGATCGTGGATATCCAGGTTTCGCGGGTTCAGAAGCTGCTCAAGGATCGCAAGATCACGCTCGACCTCACGGAAGGGGCGCGCAAGTGGCTCGGCCGTGTCGGCTACGATCCGGTGTATGGCGCAAGGCCGCTGAAGCGTGCCGTCCAGCGCTATTTGCAAGATCCGCTTGCCGACAAGATCCTGCGCGGCGATGTGCCGGACGGATCGACAGTGAAAATCGACGAGGGTGATGGCGAGTTGCAGATGGTCGTCAGCTGATTTTGGCGGCCATCGGGCAGTGAGTGGACAGCCTCGGCCTGACTGCTAGAAGCCGGTCATGCCAAGTCCGAAATCACATATCCTCGACGCTGTTGCGGCGCTCGAACAAGGCGAGCGCCGCCGTGCGGCTGCGCTGATCGCGCAAGACCTACGCGCTGGTGAGCAGACCGGCGACAAGTGGGCGAGCGTGAGCAAGCTGGCGAACAAGATTGGTGAAATCGACCTCGGCATAGAGGCCTCGCGCCGCTTCACGATGACCGAGCCGATCCGTCTCGACAGGTTGTTGCAGCATTGCGGCGCCCTGGCCCAGATCGGCCGTTCGGAAGAAGGCATTGCCTTGCTCGACCGGTTGCCGCCGCAGGCCCAGCAACATCCCGGCGCGCTGCATTTCCGCGGCACGATCGCGAGCGAAGGTGGCGATTTCGAGAACGCCGAGGCACTGCTGCGCCAGTCGCTGAAGGCGGCGCCGACTTCGCCGCAAGGCTGGTTCGCGCTGACCATGATAAAGACCTTCGAACCGGGCGATCCCGACTTCGCAGGCATGGCTGCAGTCGAGCCGCACATTGGCACGGTCGATCCACTCACTCAGGCGCGCTATTTCTACGGCATGGGCAAGGCGCTCGTGGACATGGGCGAGGTCGAACAGGGCTTTGCCTATTACGAGAAGGGGGCCGCGATCCGTCGGCGCGAGGAACCCTATGATCGCGAGCGGCACAAGGCATTCGCTGCCGGATTGATCCGCGATTTTACCGAGGAAGGTATGGCACGCCTCGTGCCATCACGAGCGAGGCAGCAGCGGGCGATCTTCGTGAATGGTCTGCCGCGTTCGGGGACCACGCTGGTGGAATCGATCCTGGCCAGCCATTCAAAGGTGACCGACGGGGCAGAGGTGAACCTTGTCCAAGCGGCGATGATCCCGACCAAGGACAACAGCTTTGAAGGCGCTATCGCCTATCAGGAACGCTCGAAGAGCAAGGATCCGTGGGGCGAAATCGCCGAAGATTACCACAAGATGCTCAGGATGCGTTTTCCCGGCTCCGGGCTGGTCGTCGACAAGACGTTGAGCCAGTCGATGGTGATGGGCCTGCTGCTTCACGCCATGCCGGAAGCGCAGATCATCTGGATGCGGCGCCGGCCCGAGGACATCGCACTTTCCGCCTATCGTGCATTCTTCACTTCATCGGTCAGCTGGAGCTGGTCGATGGAGGACATCGCGCATCAGATGAAGTTGGAAGACCAGCTCTTTGCGCATTGGACCGCGCTTTTCCCCGACCGGATCATGACGGTGCAGTACGAAGACATGGTGCGCGATCCGCAGAGCTGGATCCCGCGCTTGCTGGGGCATGCCGGCCTTGAGATGGAAGAAGGCGTGCTGGAGTTCCACAAGAACCGTCGCAAGGTGCGCACGGCCAGCGTGAAACAGGTGCGTTCGGCAATTTCCACCGATGCGATCGGCAAGTCTGAGAAATTCGCCGCGCAACTCGAACCATTCAGAGCTGCTTACTACGGCTGATCGCGGCGTTCGCCGTAACGCCAAAGCAATCTGATCAATCCCCGTGGTGCGCTCGGCCTGGAGTGCCATCCGCGCGTGCGTCCTGCGAATGCATCTTCACCGAGACCGGGCATAAAAAAGGGGACGGACCGAAGTCCGCCCCCCTCTTTATGATTCGCGTTGACCTTAGAACTCGATGTCGAGGCCCAGACGGACGTAACGCGGAGTCTGGTAAGTCGCCGGCAGGCCGTAGCTCGGTGCCGGGATGTAGTCCGTGCCGTTATCGAAATCGCCGATTTCGTTACGAGCCTGGACAGCCTGCGAGTTGAACAGGTTGAAGACGTCGGCGCGCAGCGTGAGGCCACGTTCACCACCGATCGGAACTTCGTAAGCAAACTTCAGGTCGAAGTTGCTGACCCAGTCACTCTTCTGAGCGGTACCGCGCGGCGAGAGTTCGCCGTCACAGAAGTGCGAAGCAGCACCGTAGGCGTTACCGAATGCGCTGTAAGGATCATTCGGCGTCAGGAAGTTCGCACGCGGGTCATAGCCGAAGCAGCTAAGCGAACGCGGCGACGACACGCTACCGTTAAGACCGACAGTGAACTTGTTGTCGAACTTGTAGGCACCCCAGAACTTGAACCGGTGGCGACGATCGTTCGGCAGGTAGCCGTACGCGCCATCGGTGAAGCCCGGCTGGTCGAAGTCCTGAGTAATACCGGCGTCGTCCTGACCGAAGTCGGACTGAACGAAGCCTTCCGAGTTACCCTTGCTCTTCGACCAGGTGTAGCTACCACCCATCGTCCAGACACCGTCGAACGGACGTTCGAAGGTGAATTCGACTGCGTCATAGGTACGCTTTGCCTTCGGATAGCCGAGGTCTTCGGCGCTGAAGGTTACGACACGGCCGTCGAGACCGTCCAGAGCAACCGTCATGTCCGAACCGGGGTTCGTGATGACGTACTGGTGGAAACCGGTCCAGGTCGACGAACAGCCCGTGATACCCTGATCGACGCAGTACTTGTTGACTGCTTCGTCAATGGCAACGTCTTCCGCGGTGCGGTTCAGTTCACGGTGGATGTAGCTGATGCCGGCGCGGAACTGACCGATGTCCTGCTCGTAACCAAGGATCCATTCGGTCTGCTTGGTTGCCTTCAGGTTTGCATCGATAAGAGCCGTCGACGGAGCAACTTCACCGTTACCGGTAACGTTACAGTAGGTGCCGGTCGAGAACGCGTACGTGGTCAGGTCGATCGGACAGTTGCCCTGATAGGACGCGCTGCCGGTGAACTGGCCGGTCAGGACAGGGATACCGTCGCCGTCGAAGCCATCATAGTAGAAGCGTTCGCGGACGTAGATTTCCGAACCAACCTGACGGAACGCCGTGTTCGAAGCGAACGGCAGGTAGTACTGGCCGTAGAAAGCCTTGAACTGACCGTTCATTTCCGGGAACACGTCGAAGGTCAGGCCGAGGCGCGGAGCCCAGTTGTCCTTCTGCGTCACATAGTCCGAACCGTCGGCCTTCTTCACGATGAAGTCATCGCGACGAACGCCCAGGCTCAGAGTCAGACCTTCAATCGGGGTCCATTCGTCCTGAGCATAGAACGCACGGTTACGAGCTTTGAACTGGCCCGACGAGTTGAAGTAGTTGATCTGCAGAATGGTCGGCGTGAGAAGCTGGTAGTAGAGACCAGCGTTACCGTAACCTGCGCTGAAAGCTTCCTGAGTCAGGATGCCACGGTCGAGCAGGTACTGACCGCCGGTACGCACTGCAGCTTCCTGCAGCGTGTTGTCTTCCTGGTCGAAACCAACGCGAAGGTGGTGTTCACCGAACGCCTGGAAGTACAGGTCGACGTCTGCGCGGTAGAATTCACGCTCGGTCTTGTACGGGCTGCTGGTCGATGCCGAAGCCTGACCGTTGGTGAAGCCGAGGTACGGAACCTCAGTGCCGTCCGACAGGAAAACGGACGAGCCGAAGTTACGAACTGCAGGAAGTGCAGCGTCACCAGCGACGCCGACGTTCTCGAAGTTGTCCTTCATCTTACCGTAGGCGCCCGAAACCGTCAGGAAGTCCGTCAGGTTGCCGGTGTACTTCGCAACGTAGCTGCGCCCACCGAAGTTGAAGTCCTGAACTGAACCAGCAAGACCCTGGCCGTTTTCGATCGAGTACGAGTAGTAGTCACGACGCGTCGTGCGGGTCGTGTCGAACATCGTGAACTCGAGGTGGTGACCGTCGATCGGATACGCGTCGAGCTTGATGCCCCAGAACGGATCGTTCTGCTTGTCGTGGATCGCGAGACCCGAGTTCAGGTTGATCGTGGTCGATTCCGATTCGCGGAATTCCACGAGGCCGTAGAAGAACAGACGATCCTTGATGATCGGGCCGCCCAGTTCGGCGACTGCCGAGTACGAGTCGGCTTCGTCGGCTGCGCGATAGGTCGAGTTCGAGCAGTTGACACCGAGGGTCGGATCGGTCGAATCGACATACGAGCAGCTGGTGAGGTTCTTGCCTTCCGACTTCAGGAAGTCAGGTTCCCAGTTCAGGTGCAGTGCAGCAGTGAACTCGTTACCACCCGACTTCGTGACGGCGTTGACGATACCACCGGTCGCACGGCCGAATTCAGCCGGGTAACCGCCCGACTTGACTTCGATCGAACGGTAGAATTCGAACGGAACACGAGCCGAACCAAGATAGTTGTCGAAGTTCGTGATGTTCAGGCCGTTGAGGTAGTAGGCGTTTTCAGCAACCGACGAACCGCCGATCGAGGCAAGGTTGCCGAATGCCGAGTCACCCTTGGTCGTGCCCGGTGCGAGCAGCATGACCGACGTGAGGTCGCGGCTGACCGGAACGGTCTTGGCGAGTTCTTCAACGTCGACGTTGAGGCCGGTCGTGGTGCCGCTGAAGTCGCGGATGATGCGCGAACCGGTAACGACGATTGCCGAACCCGTCTGCGTCATCGGGATTTCGACGGTCGCGGTCTGCGAACCGAGGATCGCAACGCCCGAACCGGTGAAGTTATCGTAACCACCAGCATCGACAACGATGTCGTAGTTGCCGACCGGAAGAGCGGCAATGCGGAAGCTACCGTTTGCAGCAGAAGTGGTCGTACGGCTGACGCCAGTATCGTTCGAGGTTACGGTCACGGTTGCGCCGCTGATGGGAGCGCCGCTCTCATCGGTCACCTGGCCCGAAATAGCGCCGGACGTATAGTCCTGTGCGGCAGCAGGTGCGATCGCAACGGTACCCGCAGCAACGCCAGCGCCGAGAAGCGCAACAGCTTGCAGTGCGGACCCCGTAGCCAGCATCCTTTTGCGAAGATTGCTAGTTGTCATTGGCTTTATAGTCCCTTTGTCAGAGCCTGAGGGCAGGATACCCGGCAGGCACGTTCTTTCCGCGTAAATTGCACCTTCCCCCTCGGGCATTGCAATTATGCGGAATGGACGGGTGATTACTCATCCGACCAGCCAATGCAAAAGGATTGGTCCCGCCATTTGGCGATGCAGAAATCGGTGTGGCAAATACGGCACAACGAGGCGTGGGCGCGAAATCATCTTGCCCTTTCGGGCGTGATTTGCGCCATTTTGTAACACCGAATGTGACGGGCTTGCAGCGCGACAACGATGTGTCCCGAGCCGAATCTCGCGAAATGGCCACTTTGCGGTGCCCTTTCGGCCAAGATTCTTGCAGCTTCATGACGCCCCGACAGGCTCCATATATTGCCGGCTCATAGGTGTTCCCTCCCTCTGAAATTCATGCTTCAGCGGGCATTGGAAGTTGACGCCTACGTAAAGCCTGCTTACGCGAGTGGCAAATAGCAACCAATTGGGAGAATCTGCATGGGCACTGCCTATATCGTCGAAGCTGTCAGGACTGCCGGCGGGCGTCGTGGTGGGAGGCTCGCAGGCGTCCATCCGGTCGATCTCGCGGCGAAATCGCTCGACGCAATTATCGAGCGCAGCGGCATCGATCCCAAGGCAATCGACGATGTGGTGATGGGCTGTGTCAGCCAGGGCGGCGAGCAGGCCATGCAGGTTGGCCGCAATGCGGTTCTCGCAACCAAGCACCTCGGTGAAAGCACACCGGCTGTGACTATCGACCGCCAGTGCGGTTCCTCGCAGCAGGCCATCCAGTTTGCCGCGCAGGCCGTCATGAGCGGGACGCAGGACGCCGTGATCGCGGCAGGTGTCGAAAGCATGAGCCGCGTGCCGATGGGCTCGACCGCCATGTTCCACATGAAAGAGGGTCTGGGTAACTACAAGTCGCCCGGTCTCGAGGAAAAATATCCCGGCATCCAGTGGTCTCAGTTCATGGGCGCCGAGATGATCGTGAAGAAGCACGGCTTCACCAAGGACGATCTCGACCGCTTCGCGCTCGGCAGCCATTTGAAGGCGATCGAAGCGACCAAGGCCGGTGCTTTTGACAAGGAAATCGTGCCGATCGAAATCGAGACCCCGGACGGCACCGAAATGCACACCGTCGATGAGGGTATCCGTTTCGATGCGACGCTTGAAAGCATCTCGGGCGTGAAGCTTCTGAGCCCTGAAGGCACCATCACCGCAGCGACCAGCAGCCAGATCTGCGACGGGTCTTCGGCAGTGCTGGTGGTCAACGAAGAAACGCTGAAAACTCATGGCCTTACGCCGCTCGCCCGCATCCACAACATGACCGTGACCGCAGGCGATCCGGTGATCATGCTGGAGGAGCCGCTGTTCGCCACCGACCGCGCGCTGCAACGCGCAGGCATGAAGATCGGCGACATCGATCTCTATGAAGTGAACGAGGCATTCGCTCCGGTTCCGCTCGCCTGGTTGAAGCATACAGGCGCCGATCCCGACCGGCTCAACGTTCACGGCGGCGCGATCGCGCTTGGCCACCCGCTCGGCGCTTCGGGCACGAAGCTGATGGCGACACTGGTCCACGCGCTCCACCGCCACGGCAAGAAATACGGCCTCCAGACGATGTGCGAAGGCGGCGGCGTCGCCAACGTCACGATCATCGAGGCGCTTTGAAACACCCCAAATCCTGAGAGGACAATTTGATGGAAGTCAGTGCAAATACCCCCGCAGTCGTAACCGGCGGTGCATCGGGCCTCGGCGCGGCAACTGCCCGCGCTCTCGCAGCCAAGGGCGCAAAGGTCGCAATCTTCGACATGAACGCCGAGAAGGGCGAGGCGCTCGCAGCCGAACTCGGCGGCGTGTTCTGCAAGGTCAATGTGACCAGCGACGAAGAAGTCGACGCAGCCTTTGCCAAGGCGCGCGAGGCGCATGGCCAGGAACGCATTCTCGTCAATTGCGCCGGTATCGGCAATGCGATCAAGACCGCCAGCCGCTCGAAGGAAGACGGTTCGATCAAGCACTTCCCGATCAGCGCCTTCGATTTCGTGATCCAGGTGAACCTCATCGGCACGTTCCGCTGCATCGCCAAGTCGGCTGCCGGGATGCTGACGCTCGATCCGCTCGACGAAAACGGCGAGCGCGGCGCGATCGTCAACACCGCGTCGGTTGCCGGTGAAGACGGCCAGATCGGCCAGGCCGCCTATTCGGCATCGAAAGCTGGCGTCATCGGCATGACCCTGCCTATCGCGCGCGACCTGATGAACGAAGGCATCCGCGTGAACACGATCCTGCCGGGCATCTTCGATACCCCGCTGCTCGCCGCAGCGCCGCAGAACGTTCGCGATGCGCTGGCTGCCTCGGTTCCGTTCCCCAAGCGCCTCGGCGTGCCGAGCGAATATGCCAAGCTTGCAATGTGCATGATCGAAACTGGCTATTTCAACGGCGAGGACGTCCGCCTCGATGGTGCCATTCGTATGGCCCCGCGCTAAGCGGCAAAGCCTTCAAATGTATAAGCGCCGCCCGTTTGAAAGAGGAACGGGCGGCGCTTTGCGTTTGGGAGGAAGGCCGCGATCAGTAGGCGGTTTGCATCAGCGTGACGGTACCGCGCCAGTCTGCTTTTTCCGCCGCATCGGCCAGCAACTGCGCCACGTCACCGCGCGCCGCCTTTGCATTCGGATCCACGTCATCGCCAAGCAGCACTTTGCCGGTCGGGCCATCGTCGGTCAGATGGACGGGACGCAGAATCGCATATTCCAGCGAGCTCTTGATCAGGTGCTCGTCGGCGGCATGTTTTGCCTCGAGGTAATGCTTCAGGTCACTGTCTTCTGGCGGATTATCCGCGCCGACCGAACTCAGCATGACGAACCGGCGTACGCCGCCTTTTTCGGCAATATCAATCAGGCTGATAGCGCCATCACGGTCGACTTTGTCGGTCATTTCTTCACTCGTGTCACCGCCTGAACCGGCAGCGAACACCACGACGTCGCAGCCATCGGTTACGCTCGGGTCCAGATCGGTCAGGTCGGCTTTTACCCGAACTGCCTCTTTCGGCAGTCCTGACGTGTCCGAACTTTCGCGGACCATGGCGACGGGCGTGTGACCGCGTTTTGCCAGTTCTTTGGTAAGGCGAAGGCCTGTATTGCCGGTCGCGCCGGCGATGAGGATTTGCATAATATTCTCCGTGTATTTCGTGTGCTTGTTGCGCTGATTACGAGGGCAGGAAAATGGCTTTCGCGTTGACGAATTCCTTCATCCCGAACCCGCCATGTTCGCGGCCGTATCCGCTGTCCTTCACACCGCCGAAAGGCATGTTGGGGTCTGCCGCCCCAAAGGAATTGATGCGGATCATTCCTGTATCGAAATGATCGCGCGCAAGGCGGATCGCCTTGTCTTCGTCCTTGGAGAAGATACCGCCGCCAAGGCCATAGCGGCTGTCGTTGGCAATACGCATCGCATCGTCGTCGTCCTTGGCGCGGATAACCGAAGCGACGGGGCCGAACAGCTCGTCATCATAAGCGGGCGTGCCGGGCTTGCAGTCGGCGAGCACGGTTGCAGGGTAATACCAGCCATCGGGATCGTCCTCCGGATCGCCGCCGCACAGCAGCGTGCAGCCGCCATCGACGCTCTTCTGCACCTGCTCAACCAGCGTTTCGAACTGCTCCTTGCTGGAGACCGGACCGAGCTGCGTGTCCTCGCTGGTCGGATCGCCCATCTTGGCCGATTTCATGCGCTCCACGAAAGCCTCGACGAAGTCATCGTAAACCGTCTCGGTCACGATAAAGCGCTTGGCCGAAACGCAGGTTTCGCCATTGTTGTAGAGACGCCCGGCAACGCAGGTCTTCACTGCCAGATCGATGTCTGCGTCTTCGAGCACGAGATAGGCGTCGTTCGAACCCAGCTCGAGCACGGTTTTCTTCAGCGCTTCGGCCGCCGTCTTGCCGATGTGCCTTCCGGCTCCGTCGCTGCCGGTCATGGTAACGGCGCGGATCTTGTCATGCTTGATGATCTCATCCGACACATCGTGATCGACCAGCACCACGTCGAAGAGGCCTTCGGGGAGACCCGCTTCGAGGCACAGATCGCGCAGCAGCAAGCCGCTGCCGGTGCAGATCGAGGCATGCTTGAGGATGCAGGCGTTACCCGCCATCGCATTCGCGGCCAGCACGCGCACGGGCTGGTAAAGCGGGAAGTTCCACGGCTGGATCGAATAGATCACGCCGATGGGGGAATAGGTCACGATGCCGCGCTTCTTGCCGCCCGAATGCGTGCGCTCTTCGTCCGCTAATTCGGACGGGCCATTGTCGGCGGTGTATTCGAAGATGCGGGCGCAAATCTCGACCTCGGTTGCGCCGTCCTTGAGCAATTTGCCCATCTCGCGCGTCATCATCTCGCTGATGCGGCCGGAATTGTCGCGGAGCATCTTGGCAATCTTGCGCAGGATTTCGCCACGGTCTTCGTGGCTGCGGGTGCGCCAATCGAGGAAGGCTTCGTGTGCTGCCTCGATTTTCGCAAACGCTTCGTCCTTCGACATCAGGTCGTAGGTTGCGATGGTTTCGCGTGTTGCCGGGTTGTTTGTCGTTATTTGCGCCATGGGGTGCCTTCGAATGATTGAATTGGGTTCTCCCGTATTGAACGGCCCCCAAGGGCATGATGTTCCGGAAAGTATTTTAACCGACCGCTGGAACCGATCGGCTGGTTGTATTTCCTACCTTGCGGCCCGGAATTAAGGCTGTCGGCATGACAATCGATGTTACCGACCTGCCTGCCAGTTCGCTGCGAAAAAAGTCGCCCCGCGGCGGCCTGATTTGCTTGCCAAGACTGTGTTCCATGTGTTCCATCCAGTTGGAATTGGAGGGACATTGCAGATGACGGAATTCACCCAGATCAATCTCGACAAAGCCGACGGTATTGCCACGCTGACGCTTCATCGTCCGGAAAAGATGAACGCTTTCACTCACACGATGATGGATGAAATGATCGCGGCGATCGACGACACCGATGCCGATGACAGCGTGCGTGCGGTGATCGTTACCGGTCATGGCGACCGTGCGTTTTGCGCGGGTGCGGACCTGACACCGGAAGGATCGGACGGAAATGTCTTTGCCCGCCACGACCCGGTCGAAACTCTGTCCGATGAACGCGTTCGTGATGGCGGTGGACGCCTGACCCTGCGCCTGTTCAATTCGCAAAAGCCCCTGATCGGTGCCTGCAATGGCGTTGCGGTCGGCGTCGGTGCGACCATGCAGCTGCCATTCGACATGCGCCTGTGCAGCGACAATGCCCGGTTCGGTTTCGTTTTCGCGCGCCGCGGCATCACGCCGGAAGCATGCTCGAGCTGGTTCCTCCCGCGCCTTGTTGGAATGCAGACGGCTCTCGAATGGTGCATGACCGGCCGGATCTTCGATGCTGCCGAAGCCAAGGAGCGCGGCCTGGTCCGCTCCGTCCACCCGCAAGGCGAATTGATGGACGCCGCGATCGCCATCGCGCGCGAGATCGCGGACAACACCTCGGCAGTTTCGGTCGCCATGACCCGCGCCATGCTGTGGCGGCTTTCGGCAACCGAGCATCCGATGATGGCGCATCGGGTCGATAGCCGGGCGATCTATCGCCTCGGCAAGAGCGCGGACTCGAAGGAAGGCGTGATGAGTTTCCTCGAGAAGCGTCCGCCGAACTATCCCGACACTGTCAGTCAAAACATGCCCGACTTCTATCCGTGGTGGGACGAGCCAGACTTTCGCTGACCAAAGATTGGCTGCGCTTGTCATGAACGTTGGTTGCATTAGAAACCAACGTATGACTGGAGCGGGATCGAAGAACAAGCAGGGGCAGCTGGCGGATTTCCTGCCGTACCAGCTGTCGATTACCTCCAATGCGGTCAGCAGCCTGATCGCGCAGCGTTATCGCTCGCGGTTCGGGCTGAAGATCACCGAGTGGCGCGTGATGGCCGTGCTCGGCGATGCTGGCGAAGCGACCCAGCGCGAGCTGACGGAAGCAACGTTGATGGACAAGGTTGCGGTCAATCGCGCGTGCAAAGTGCTGGAAGAACGGGGCCTTCTCGAACGCCAGCCGAACAGCGCCGATGGCCGCTCGCATCATCTGGCGCTCACGTCCGAAGGGCGAGCCATGCGCGGCGAGATCATGCCGTTGGCGCTGGCGATGGAGGAAGAAATCTTCGCAGCTTTCGGGGATTCCGAAAGAGAAGCCTTTCGCGCCATGCTGAAGCGCGTATTCGACCAGGCCGAAAAGCTAGGGGCCGCCCCGCGCGACTGACGCGGAGACGGCCCCTGCCTTGCGGTTCGCGCCGATAGGGCGGCCGCTTTTTCTCTCTATCGACCGGGCTTGCCGGCGAAGGCATCGGCGATTGAACAGGCCGCCGGGCCGAGAATGACGATAAACAGCACCGGGAGAATGAAGCAGATCAGCGGCACGGTCATGATGGCCGGAAGGCGGGCAGCTTTTTCTTCGGCGCGCATCATGCGCTCGTTACGGAATTCGGCCGACAATACGCGCAGTGCGGAAGCCAGCGGAGTACCATAGCGTTCGGTCTGGACCATCGTCGTGACCACGCCTTTGACCGCTTCCAGATCGACGCGGTAGGCAAGGTTGTCGAAGGCCTTCTTGCGCTCGTTCAGGAACGAAAGTTCGATCGCCGTCAGTGCAAACTCGTCGCCGAGTTCGGGATAGGCACGGCCCAGTTCCTTGGCGACGCGGTTGAAGGCGGCGTCGACGGTCAGACCTGCTTCGGCGCAGATGACCAGGAGGTCGAGCGCGTCCGGCAGGCCCTTGCGGATTTCACCTGTGCGCTTGTCCGCCTTGTTCTTGAGGAACATTTCCGGGCCCTTGTAGCCCAGGTAAAGCAACAGCCCCATCGCGCCGATACGCTTCATCGAACCCCAATCCGGGAAGTAATCGATGACGTAAATCATGACGACGCCGAGCACGCCGAGCATGATCGGCAGCACCATGCGCAGTGCGATGATGTAAACCGCCAGTTCCTTGTTTCGGTAGCCGGCATGCGCCAGCTTCTGCTGGATGTCCTCGATCTGGCTCTGCTGAAGGACCTTCATGCCCTCCAGCTGCTGCTTCATCTTGTCGGTGCCTTCGGTCTTGCGGACCAGGCTGGCGCGCTTTTTCGCGCTCGACGTGACGATACCTGCCTTGAGCTCGTCGCGGCGGTCGTTGAGCGACTTCACGCGCTTTGCCATCGGGTCCTTGATCGTGACCGCAGTATAGATCGCGAACATCACCGCCATGGCGGCAAGGCCGGCCAGGATGGTCCCGACGAGGATGACGTCGAAACCGAGAAGCTGGGGTCCGGTTGGCTGTTCAAGCATTGCTATCCGTCCTCGCTCAGATTTCGAAGTTGACCATCTTGGCCATGATGAAGGCGCCGATCGACATCCAGACCATGCCGCCGAGACCGGCGACGATCAGGCGATCGTCCTCGAAGAAGCCGCCGATGTACGACGGGTTGATCCACCAGATCAGGCCGAACACGATGAAGGGCAGCGAACCGACGATGTAGGCCGATGCTTTCGATTCAGAGCTCATCGCCTTGATCTTCAGCTTCATCTGGGCGCGCTTGCGCAGAACGTCCGAAAGGTTCGAAAGCGTTTCGGCCAGGTTACCACCGGTTTCGCGCTGGATGGCGAGGGTGATGCAGAAGAAGTTGAATTCCGGGATATTGAGCCTGTCGGCCGTATCCTGCAGCGATTCTTCCATCGTGCGACCGATCTTGATGCGTTCGGTCACAGCCTTGAATTCTTCGCCGACAGGTCCGGGCACTTCCTGTGCGACCACGCCGAGAGTTTCGGTCACCGGCAAGCCGGAACGCAGGCCGCGAACGAGCAGTTCGATGGCGTCGGGAAACTTGCCGTTGAAGTTGTTGGTCCGCTTGTTGATCAGGTAGTTCACCGCCATGTGCGGCAGGCCGGCACCGATCAGCAGGCCCACGCCAGCCGACATCATGAACGCGCCCGTGCGCAGGAACACGACGACTGTAATGAACAGCGCGATGCCGAGCGATGCGTAGAGGTACTGCGACAGCGTCCAGCCCTTGCCGGTGCGGTCCAGGCGCATTTCGAGCGCTTCGATACGCGAACCCGACCCGGCCACCACGTGAGCCTTCGGCTTGCGCGAGGCGATCGCCTTCTTGAGCTGCGATTCAACCTTGGTGTCGGTGCTTTCCGAGTGACGATAGCGCACCGCCTGAAGGCGCCTGTGGCTTTCCTTCGAGGGAGACGGACCGGCCACGAGCATGTAGCCTCCGGCGAGGACGCTCAACACAACGCCCGCGACTAGAAGGATTTGCAAAGTGGTCATGCGCTGTGTCCCGCCTTTCCGTCTTCAATTCAATCGCCCGCAGGACGCGGGCAGGCCGCCCCTGCCACCGGACCTTGATCCGCTGGCAGGGAGAACCGCTGTTATTCAGCAGGTTCCGGAGCTGCGGCCTTCTTTTCCTTCTTCGCCAGCAGCGACTTGAGATCGAAACCGCCAAGCAGCGACTTTTTCTCTGTCTCCAGGCTCGAAAGGTCTTCTTCGCTTGCACCCATCACACGTTCGGCGATCTGCTTCATCACGCCCGAAGCCTTCGAGGACTTGTTGGCCGCGATGAAGGTCTGTCCGAGCTTGGCGGCATTGGCTGCCGCCTTGACGTCGTAAGGGATGGTGAAGTCGATCTTGCGTTCGATCGAGGCTTCGAAATCCGCCTTGCTGATCTCGGCAACGCCGGGCTGGACCTTGTTGGCGATGATCATGATGTGAGCATGCGCCGCATTGGTTTTCAGCCAGCTGAGGATACGGATGGTGTCGCGTGCCGAAGCGAGCGTCATTTCCGTGGTCAGCAGGATCAGGTTCACGTCCGCCAGAACATGCGGGAAATTGATCAGCATGTTGCGCGGCAGGTCGACCACCGTCATTTCGAACGCCTGGCGGAATTCTTCCTCCAGTTGCACGAAAGCAGCGCCGTCGGTCATCAGCGGCTGGCTGATCGGAGCTTCTGCCGACAGGATCGACAGATTGTCGTTCGCACGGATCATGGCGCGTTCGATGAACAGGCCGTCGATGCGGCTCGGATTATCGATCGCGTCGGTCAGGCCGCGGCCCGGTTCGAGATCCAGTGCCAGGGCACCGGTGCCGAAGTGGACGTCGAGGTCGAACAGGGCCGTCGGGGCCTTGTGCTCTTCGCTGAACTGCCATGCGAGCGAGGTTGCAAGGGTCGATGCACCCACGCCGCCACGCGCGCCGACGACTGCCGTCGAGATGTGACGCTTGACGCCTTCACCTTCGGCGTTGCGCGGTGCAGTGAACACGGCCTGGGCCTGGTTCAGGGCATCGCGAAGCGAGCCGGCCGAAAGCGGTTTCAGCAGGTAGTCGTGAATGCCGCTGGCGAGCAGGTCGCGATAGAGGCGCACGTCATTGACCTGGCCGATCGCGATCACCACCGTGCCGGGTTCGCAAACCTCGGCGAGGGCGTTGATGTCGTTCAGCGGATCTCCGCTTTCCGACAGGTCGACCAGCAGGATGTTCGGGCTGGCGCTGACACTTAGCGACTGGATCGCGTTACGCAGACCGCCCTTGTTGCACTTCTCAGGCTGCCATCCCAGCTCGATCACGACCGGACGAAGCACGTCGAGTGCTGCATCGTCGCAGATGTAAGCGGCGAAGGGATCGCGGTTGCCCGGCATGCCGGATTTCCAAGGCGCATTCATGACTTACTTCCCTCCGCTCTTGCCAAGGCCGCCTGCGCCGGTCGGCGTCTGGCTGCGATAACTGTCGATGGCTTTCTTCGAGCTCATGATCACGGTTTCGCCCGTGCCCTTTTGCCCTTCGATAAGATCCTGCGGGTTCGCGACCATGGCGGCGAAGTTGCTGTTCACCGCGCAACCGTAGTTGGTTGAGGTCGCGTTGTTGTAGTTCATGTCCGACGAAGTCGACCAGTTCGGACAGTTCGGAACCGAGGCTTCCGTGCGGGTCAGCACGATGCGGGCCTGGCCGGGCTGGACGAAACCGGAAGTGACCGGTGCGGTATCTTCGACGAGGATGCCGTGACGCCCGGCGAGGCGGGCAACCGCATCGCGCGTGGCTTCGCTGGCCATAGGATCTTCGATGGCGACGCGGTCGCCATAGCCGAGGTCCATCGCCTCGAACCAGCCAGCGACACGCTGCTGTTCGGGGATGGTCAGGCCGCCACTGCCGGTGTCGACGTCGAGCGAATAATTGGTCCGCTCAACAACCGGCTGGTTGACGCTGTAGAGGCTCCGATTGGTCGGCATGCCGCCGCATCCACCCAGCACCAGGCCGAGCGAGAGGGCGAGGGCACCTGCGAGCTTGCTGTGATTTGCAATGGGCATTGTACTCACCTTTCTCGATTAGAGGCTGAAACCGGGCGCGGCCGTTTCGGCGCGGAGGTCTTTCTTGCGCTTCTTGTCCTGCGCCTGGCGCGAGACGGTCTGCTGGCTGCCGGGAACGATGGCAGCAGGTTCGACCTGGCTGACCGCTGGCGGCGGTGCATCCTTGTCGACCGATGTCGGACCCGGACGCGATGCGCCGGATTCGCTGTCATGTTCCTGGTAACCCAGAAGCTGCTGGATCTCGTTGGCGGCCTTGAAGCCGTCGGTCGGCAGTTTGATCTCGTTCGCGCTCACCGGTTCGACCAGATAAGGCGTCACGATGATGACCAGCTCGGTTTCGCCCTTGCGATAGCTGCGCGAGCGGAACAGGTTGCCGATGATCGGCATGTCGCCAATGCCCGGAGCCTTGTCGAGCGAGTTCTGCGAGTTGTTGCTCATCAGACCTGCGATCATGAAGCTCTGGCCCGAACCCAGTTCCACCGTCGTTTCAGCGCGGCGGATGGTGAGGGCAGGGATCTGGAAACCGTTGATCGTGACCGAGCCCTGGCTCGAAAGTTCGGAGACTTCCGGGCGGACGCGGATCGAGATGCGGCCATTCGACAGCACCGTCGGCGTGTAGGCGAGGCTGACACCGTAGTTGCGATATTCGATCGCCGTAGTGCCGAGGCCCTGGCTGATCGGGATCGGGAATTCGCCGCCGGCAAGGAAGTTGGCGGTTTCACCCGAAAGCGCGGTCAGGTTGGGCTGCGACAGCGTGGTGATCAGACCGATACGTTCGGCGAGGTCGAAGCCTGCTGCGATGTCCATTCCGAACAGGCGACCGGCAGCCTGGATGGCTGTCTGGCCGACCGACGGGCCTTTGAACTGGTACTGAGTACCGCCGTAAACGAACTGGCCGGTTGCCGGATTGAACGGCAGCGACAGCGAACCTGTAGGCAGGCCGAACGCATCCGAAGCGTCGACGACCGGGAAGTTGCTGAGATCGGCATCGCCGATCGAAACGAAGTCGCGACCACGGCCGACACCGAACAGGAAGCCGCCGCTATTGTCGCGGGTCGCCAGGTTCGAACCGATTTCACGAACCAGCGAACGGCTGACTTCGGCAAAGCGGACCTGCAGGTTGACCTGCAGCGGCGTTGCCATCTTCAGGCGGCTGATCACGTTGCTGTTGTCGCCGACGAAAGCCTGGACGAGGCGTTCTGCTTCGGCAGCGTCTTCAGGGGCGGCAACCGTCCCGGTCAGCAGCACGGTGTTGGAGCCCATGGTAGCGACCGAAATCTTCGCTTCGGGCATCGCCAGAGCCAGCATCTGGTCGATGCTGTCGATGTTCGAACCGACGCGAATGTTGGCCGACCAGATCACGTCACCGGCAGCATTGCTGGCATAGATCGTGGTCTGACCGCCGGCTTTGCCGAAGACATAGAGCTGGCGCTGCGATTTGACCTGCACGTCGGCAACCGAGTCGTTCGAGATGAAGACGTCGGCCATCGAACCGGGGATCGTGACGAGTTCGCCGCGACCGATCGACAGGACGATATCCTGTGCCGGGCCGCGCACCGACTGGGCAGTCGCGGTTTCCACCGGAACGCTGGTGAGCGGCGCAATGGCCAGGCTCGCAAGCAGCAATTTAGCAGTCAGGCGACGTTTCATTGTGTTGCCCCTCTTCGTGATCCCTGTTGCCTTGTCGGCAGGTTTTTTCGTGCTCGAAATGCGCATCATGGCCCCCATCACCGGATCAGCGCTGCGCCAGCGGTCGGAACCGTCTGGGCGGCTTCAGCGGTGCCTGCCGACTGCGCGGAAAGAATGCGTCCGGCACCCGAGCCGACCGGTACTTCGGTGGTCGACTTGCCGCGCGTCACGCGGACCGACGGACCGGAATAGACCGGGGTGCCGCTGACCTGCGCGGGAACACCCATCTGCGGCGGCGTCTGGCGTGCCGAGCTGTTCTGGGCCGGAACGGTGCTGCGCTGGAAGCGCGATACGTCGCCGCCCGTGCTGAACGTGGTGCCCTTGTCGATCGGACGGTTCATCGCGACGCGAAGCAGCGCTTCTTCTTCTTCGGGCGTAGCGTCGTCAGGAACGACGATGTCACCCGAGGCGATGGCCTTTTCGAGTTCGACCTGGTTGTCCGCAATCGAACGCAGGACCAGGCTGATCTGGCCGAGCGTCTGCGCGACAGCGACCTTTTCGGCGATCTTCGGCGTCACTTCGAGAGTGACGGTGCGCGAAGCCTTCACGACGGTCTGGCCGTCCTTGCCGGTCTTGTGTTCGGTCTTCTGGTCGGTGGCGAGAACGCGCAGGTTCTGGAGAACGGTTTCGGCAGCCTTAAGCGGCTGGCCTTCGTCACCCTTGACCGTTTGCGTCAGGACGAGGTCGACCCGGTCACCCGGGAAGACGAAGCCGGCAACACCGGTCTTGACCGAAACCGGGATGGTGACAGCGCGCATGCCCGGGCCGAGAGCCGCAGCAAGGAAGCCGCGATCGCCCGGCTTGACCAGCGAGCCGATCGTCACAGGTTCGCCAGCCGTGATCGGATGACGCACGACAGTGCCGACGAGCTGGCTGATGTCGGATTCGCCATCGATGAAATAGGCATCCTGGACCAGTTCTTCGGGCCACTGCTGGAAGCTCAGCGCATCGGGCGTGATGATCGTGCCGGTCGGCAGGCCGCGCTGTGCGATCAGCACCTTCGGACCTTTCGGGACAGCGGCAGCTTCAGCCTCTGGCGCGCCAGCGCCGGCAAACATGCTACGTGCTGCCAAAGCGGTACCGATGGCAATCACCAGCGCACCAAGCAGCAAAACCAGCTTCTTCCTATCCATGGCTATTCTAGCCCCCTCGTATCGGCCCAAACGGTTTGCGGGCGGGTATGGTTTAAGTCTCTAAGTCCGGATTGGTTAAAATCGGGTTCATCCCAAACCGGCCGCCTGGCCGGCCTGCGGAAAATAGTGGGCGCCAAGGACCCAGAGGCCCCCGACTGCGATTGCGACACCGTATGGAACTGCGATCTTGTCACGTTCGCGGCGCATGATGTGCCAGGCACCGACGACCACGGTCAGCACGCCGCCGACCAGGGCCATCACCACCAACAACTGGAAAAACAGTGACGGAACGATCCAGAGGGCGAGCGCAGTCAGCAGTTTGACGTCGCCGCCGCCCATCATCTTCATGGCGAACAGAACGGCCAAAATGGCAAAGGCTGCCACGGCAACGCCGAGCTGCAGGGCCACATCGGGCCACAGATCAAGGCCGCTGGTCCACCAGAATACCGGTGCGAAAGCGGCGATGCTGAGATTGAGCCAGTTCGAAATCTGGCGGCTGCGAATATCGGTGAAGGCAGCAACCAGCAGTGCGATTGCCAAGCCCACGAGCAGTCCGTAGTGAAGATAAGCGCTGAACATTTGGCCCCCAAAGTCCCCTTTGAGGGCCGGTGCTACAGGGTATCACTTACCAAAAAGTAACCAGTCTCGGAGGTCCGCCATTAGCGATACGAGCAAAGCTGCCGATTACCCTTTCGATCGGCGCGTCATACCGACTGCGGCAGAAGAGACTGTTTGGACCGCGAGCGACGGTCACAAGATACGCCGGATCGACTGGCAGGGCGCGCTGTCGAGCCCACGAGGTTCGATCCTGTTTTTCCCAGGGCGGGGCGACAATTACGAAAAATATCTCGAGACGCTGGACCAATGGCACCGCGACGGGTGGCGCGTCACCGCGGCTGATTGGCGCGGCCAGGCAGGTTCGGGCAGGCTTGGCTCCGACGCTGTAACCGGCCACGTAGGCGATTTCGGGGACTGGATTGCCGACCTTTCGGATTTCTGGCGTGAATGGAAAGCGCAGACGCCGGGACCGCATGTATTGTCCGGCCATTCGATGGGCGGGCACCTTGTCCTTCGCGGATTGGCAGAAGGGGTGGTGGATCCAGATGCGATGGTGCTTTCGGCGCCCATGCTCGGATTTGCCGGCTCCTTGCCAAATGCGATCGGGCACGCTGCGGCGAAACTGATGTGCCGGATTGGCGACACCACACGTCCTGCGTGGAAATGGAGCGAGAAGCCGGGGCAGGTGCCGGCCTCGCGCCAGGACCTGCTGAGCCATGATCCCGATCGTTACGAGGACGAACTGTGGTGGCGAGAGAAGAGACCGGAACTCGTTATGGGGCCGGGCAGCTGGGGGTGGGTCGAGCGTGCCTATGCTTCCATGCGCGGGTTGTTCGAACCCGGAAAACTCGAAGCGGTGAACACGCCGGTCCTCTTGCTCGGTACATCGAATGACAAGCTGGTAGGAATGCCTGCGATAGAAGAGGCGGCGCGCCGCCTGCCAAATGCCGAGATCGTCCGCTTCGGAGACGAGGCGCGCCACGAAATCCTGCGCGAGGTCGATCCGGTTCGCGACCGCGCCATGGATGCGATTGCGACTTTCCTTGACCGCGAGGCACCGGCACGCTGAATGCCGCAAGCATGACGGAAGTATTCGATTATGCGATTGTCGGAGCCGGTATGGCCGGGGCGAGCCTCGCTGCCGAAATCGGCGGGCAGGGCTCGGTCCTGGTACTCGAGCGCGAAGATGCGCCCGGATACCACTCGACGGGCCGTTCGGCAGCCTTCTGGGAAGAATGTTACGGCGGCCCGGATATCGTGCCGCTTACAATCGCATCGGGCAATTTCCTGCGCGAGAACGGTTTCCTCACCCCTCGCGGCGCGCTGTATCTCGCACGCGCGGATGACGAGGGGAAAATTGGCGAATTCTTCGACATGTTTTGCGATTCCGGAGCGCATTTCGAAAGGATCGAGCGCGACCAGCTAGAGGAAATGGTTCCGACCCTGCGCGCCGAATGGGACCGCGCGATCTGGCAGCATCGCTGTGCCGACATCGATGTGGCGGGGCTGCACGCACACTATCTCGGCATCAGCCGGAAATCGGGACACGCGGCGGAATGCCGCGCAGAGCTTGTCGGTGCAGATCGCCTCGATGGCGTCTGGCAGCTTGAATTGTCAGATGGTCGCCGGTTTGCCGCCAGGACGCTGGTAAACGCAGCCGGAGCTTGGGCAGATCAGGTCGCCGAGCTTGCTGGCGCAAAGCCGCTCGGCATCCAGCCATTCCGGCGCACGGTCGTGCAGTTGCGGGTCGATCCGGCTGCACCGGCGGATATGCCGCTGTGTCTCGACATCAGCGGTGGGTTCTATTTCAAGCCCGATAACGGCCGTCTCTGGCTTAGCCCTCATGATGAAACTCCGAGCGAGCCGGTCGATGCTGCCCCGGATGAATTCGATGTCGCCGTCGCAATTGACCGGCTGCAATCGGTGTCCACCTGGAAGATCGAGGCAGTCGAGCGCAAATGGGCGGGGCTTCGCAGTTTCGCGCCGGACCGCCGCCCGGTCTATGGCTTCGATCCCGGAAGGGAAGGGTTTTTCTGGTTTGCGGGGCAAGGGGGGTACGGCATCCAGACCGCTCCGGCAGCGGCCCGCCTTGGCTCGCAGCTTCTGCTTGACCTGCCAAGGGATGCGATGACCCTGAAAATCCCGGCGGAACGCTATTCTCCCGGAAGGTTCGCCTAGCCAAGACAATATCAATTGTTAAAGTGGGGGCGACTCAAACCGACGGGAGACCATTAAGATGGCGCATCATTTCGAAATCTACAAAGACAAGGCAGGCGAATTCCGCGTGCGTTTCAAATACAATTCCGAAGTGATGTTCTCGACCGAAGGCTATGCTTCCAAATCGAGCGCGCAGAACGCGATCGAATCCATGAAGAAGAACGGCCCCGGCGCGGAAGTCGTCGACAACAGCTGACAGCTAACGGCCTTCGCGGGCGATCCGGTCCGCTTCGTCGCTGGCGAGGCGGTCCACCCGCTCGTTTTCGGGATGACCCGCGTGGCCTTTCACCCAGTGCCACCTGACGCGATGGCGCGCCGTTGCCTCGATCAGTTCATGCCATAGATCGGCATTGCGCACGGGTTTCTTGCTGGCATTAATCCAGCCGCGCCGTTTCCAGCCTTCGACCCATTTCGTGATCCCATCGATCACGTATTTGCTGTCGGAATAGAGATCGACCTCGCAGGGTTCGATCAGGGCGCCGAGACCCCTGATCGCCGCCGTCATTTCCATGCGATTGTTGGTCGTGTCGGCATCGGCCCCCGAAAGTTCCTTCTCGTGCTGGCCCATGCGTAGCAGGGCACCCCAGCCGCCAGGGCCGGGATTGCCCTTGCACGCACCATCGGTGAAAATCTCGACCTTCTTCATGGCAGTGCCTTTGCCAAATCAGGCGCTAAAGGCAAAGGCCCGGTCGCTCGCTTCGGCGTAGAACGCCAGCCTCCGGGCGTAATCCATCGGATCCTTGCGAGATACCAGAGCATCGTCAGGCGTGTTGAGCCAGTCTTCGGCGCGGCTTGCGATAAAACGCAGGCATGCGCCCTGGGCGAGGACAGGCAGCGATGCCCGCTCGGCATCGTCGAGCTTGCGAACGCTCTCGTAACCCTCGAGCAGCGCTGCGCCTATGTCTGCCGAGAAAGTCTTGCCTTTCCGGTCGAAACACCAAGCCGCATGGGTAACAGCCAGATCATAGGCCATCGCCTCTTCGCAGGCGAAGTAGAAGTCGATCATCCCGGTGACGCGGCTGCCCAGCATCAGGACATTGTCTGGAAAAAGATCGGTATGACAGATCGAGCGCGGCAGGTCCCATGGCCAGGCATCGCGGACCCGCTGCGCGACCGCGATCATGTCCGGTAGATCGTCATCAATGGCCGAAAGCGCGTCTTCGCCGCAGCTCTGCAATGTGTGCAGGGACATCGAAATGTCGAGCCCGTTGGCACGCGTCTTGTCGTAGCTTTTCGAGGCCTGGTGCATTTCGGCAAGGGCGATGCCGACGGCCCGTGCCTGCGAGGCCGTAGGATGGTCGACCGAGACCCCCGGGAGGTACTCGATGAGGGCCACTGCCTTGCCATCGATTTCGCGCGATGCGCCGCCGCTCCTGTCATGGATGGTGCGGGGAACAGGGCAATTGTTTGCCGCTAGATGATCCAGCAGGCCGAGGAAGAAGGGCAGCTCGGAAATGTCGATCCGGCGTTCGTACATCGTCAGGATGAAGCGTTTGCCGCCATCGCCACCGCCTGTCGTCTCGATAAGCCAGTTACTGTTCGAAACACCTTCGGCGATGCCTTTCGCCGATACCAGTTCGCCCACGTCGTATTGGGCGATCAGTTCTGCCAGGTCTTCGGCACCGAGGTGGGTGTAAACGGCCATGCAGGACTGTTCCGATTTCCTAGTCGGCCAGCTCGCGCGGGAGCTTGAAAACCATTTTCTCTTCGGCTGCCACGATGGTTTCCTCGTGCACTTCGCGCCATTCGGAAATCCGTTCGACCACTTCGCGCACCAGCTTTTCGGGGGCAGAAGCGCCAGCGGTCAGGCCCAGCGTCCCGACACCGTCGAGCCAGCTGGGATCTATTTCTTCGGCCCGCTGGATCAGGCGCGCATCCGTGCCGAGCCGCTCTGCGACTTCGACCAGACGCAGCGAATTGGAAGAATTGGGCGCACCGATCACAAGGACGAGGTCGCTGGCTGGCGCGATCCTCTTCACCGCAGCCTGCCTGTTGGACGTCGCGTAGCAGATGTCCTCTGCCTTCGGCCCGTGAATTTCCGGGAATCGCTCATGAAGGGCGGCGATTACTTCTGCCGTGTCGTCGACCGAAAGGGTCGTCTGCGTCAGGTAGGATAGCTCGATCCCGGGTTCGAATTCGAGCTGCTCGACGTCGGCAACCGTTTCGACGAGCGTAATCTCCCCTTCTTCGACCTGGCCCATCGTCCCGATCACCTCCGGATGTCCGGCGTGACCGATAAAGATGATGTGACGTCCCTTTTCGATCTGCCTTTCGGCCTGGCGATGGACCTTGCTCACCAATGGGCAGGTCGCATCGACATAGATCATCTCACGCCGCTCGGCTTCCGCCGGGACCGACTTCGGTACGCCGTGCGCGCTGAAGACGACCGGTGCGCCCTCGGGCACTTCGTCCAGCTCCTCCACGAAGACCGCGCCTTGCTCCTTGAGCGAATCCACCACGTAGCGATTGTGCACGATTTCATGGCGGACATAGACCGGCGCGCCGTATTTCTGGATCGCCCGCTCGACGATTTCGATGGCGCGATCCACCCCTGCGCAGAAGCCCCGCGGGGCAGCAATAAGCAGCGTCAGCGCTGGCCGTTCGGCCTGCGAATTCGAGATGTCCCCGGTTTCGGGCGCTTGCAAGGGAGCGTTCATGCGCCGCCCTCTAGCGCTTTGCGACGCGCGCCGCTAGGGCGTGGTTGACGCTTGTGAAGCTACCAGAAGAACGAAGGACTACCTTTCTATGCGCTCTCGCACCCGCCTGATTTCCGCTGTTGCCCTCGTTGCCGCGCTTTCCGGATGCGCTAGCGAAGGGTCGCTGGTCGTCGACGAGACTGTCGGCATCAGGTCGGTCCTGTCTTCCTGTCCCACCGTCGGCATTCCCGAGTACACCGGCGACATCACCACTTTCCGCACTGCCGGTGATCGCAGCGCGGCGAATATGGACGTCACTGCGACGATCACGAACCTGCGCGAGACCTGCGACGAATCGAGCGAGCGCGTCTATGCGAATGCCACCTTCGATGTGCTTGCTCGCCGCACCGACACTCGCGGTGCCCGCACCGTGACCCTCCCTTACTTCTCGACAGTCGTGCGCGGCGGCACCGCTGTGCAAAGCAAGCGCGTCGGCAATGTCACCCTGACCTTTGCAGACGGTCAGGAACGGGCCCAGGCCAGCGCGCAGGCAGGCGCCTTCATCAATCGCGCAGAAGCCACCTTGCCCGCGGAAATCCGCGAGCGGATCACCCGCAAGCGCAAGGCAGGCGATATCGATGCCGCGCTCGACCCGCTGGCCGATACCGAAGTGCGTGAAGCCCTGCGCCGTGCATCGTTCGAACTGCTGGTCGGTTTCCAGCTCGACCAATCGCAACTGGCATACAACGCCACCCGGTGATCGCAGGGGGTGTGAGCGCGGGTATCCGCGCTTGCGATTCTGCCCAATTCGGCTAGGCGCGCGCCTATGTCGAAAACGCAAACCATCTATGCCGCCTATGGCGAAAAGATCGCTGCCGTTCTGGCCGCTCTCGAGACAGAGGGCGCGCTTCCGGCCGGGACGTCCCATGCCAATGTGACCGTCGAACCGCCGCGCGACCCAAGCCATGGCGACCTTGCGACCAACGCAGCCATGGTCCTGGCCAAGCAGGCGAAGACCAATCCGCGCGAACTTGCGGGCAAGATCGTTGAAAAGCTGTCGGCGGATCCAAGCGTCACGAGCGCAGAGATCGCCGGGCCCGGCTTCATCAACCTTCGCCTTGACCCTGCTTCATGGCTCGCCGAACTGGGCGCGATTGCTTCGAGCGGCGACGCTTACGGCAGCTCGTCCATGGGCGAAGGGCGGAGCGTCAATGTCGAATATGTCTCGGCCAATCCGACCGGGCCGATGCACATGGGGCACTGCCGCGGCGCAGTCGTAGGTGACGCGCTCGCCAGCCTGCTCGGATTTGCCGGGCACAAGGTGATCCGCGAATATTACGTCAACGATGCCGGGAGCCAGGTCGATACGCTCGCACGCTCGGCGCATCTGCGCTACCGCGAAGCGCTGGGCGAAGAGATCGGCGAAATTCCTGAAGGGATGTATCCGGGCGACTATCTGGTCGCCGTGGGACAGCGACTGGCGGACAATTTTGGCGACAAATATGTCGGCAAGGACGAGAGCGAATGGCTCGCCCTGTTCAAGGCCGAGGCTGTCGATGCCATGATGGACCAGATCCGCGACGACCTCGCCCTGCTCGGCATCCGTCACGATGTTTTCTCATCCGAAGCAGCGCTGCAGGCGGCAGGGAAGCCCGAACAGGCGGAGGCATGGCTGCGCCAGCACGACCTCGTCTATGACGGCGTTCTCGAACAACCCAAGGGCAAGGTCGTGGATGACTGGGAACCGGTAGAGCTGCCGCTGTTCCGCTCGACCAAGTTCGGCGACGACCAAGATCGCCCGATCAGGAAGTCCGACGGCAAGTGGACCTATTTCGGGGCCGATCTCGCCTATCACATGCAGAAGGCGGAGGATGCCGACGAGCTGATCGACATCTGGGGTGCCGATCACGCGGGTACGGTAAAGCGCATCAAGGCAGCGGTCGCCGCCCTTTCCGAAGGTAGCGGCAAGCCGATCCCCTTCGACGTGAAACTGGTCCAGATGGTCCAGCTGCTGCGCGGCGGCGAACCGGTGAAAATGTCCAAGCGTTCGGGCAATTTCGTCACCATCGCGGATATGGTCGAAGAAGTCGGCAAGGATGTCGTGCGTTTCACCATGCTGACCCGCAAGCCCGAAGCCCAGATGGATTTCGATTTCGCCAAGGTGGTCGAAGCGTCGAAGGACAATCCGGTCTTCTACGTCCAATATGCCAACGCCCGCATCCATTCGACCCTGCGCAAGGCAGCGGCGGAAGGTTTCGCGCCGAACGCCGACAATCTCGGCCTTCTGGGCGAGGAGGAGCTGGCGCTCGTCAAGCAGGCAGCGCAGTTCCCGCGCGAAGTCGAAGCGGCGGCCAAGGCGCGCGAACCGCATCGCATCGCTTTCTATCTCTATGACCTCGCAGGTGCGTTCCATGCCTATTGGAACCTGGGCAATGACCGCCCGGACAAGCGCTTCATCGTGGCACAAGATGGCGATTTGACCGGTGCACGGCTTTTCCTCGCGGTCCAGTTAGGGCAAGTTATCCGGAACGGCTTACGCATTCTGGGCGTGGAAGCCGTCGAGGAGATGTGACCATGATTGCGGGCGAGAACGAGGGCACAAGCGGCGGCAACGCCGAACTCGCGCTCAACGAGGACGAGAGCCTTCCCTGGCTCGAGGCCGACGATTACGAGGATGAAGGCGGCGTCGACGCTGCCCGGATCATCGGATTTGCGGCAGTCCTGCTCGTTCTTCTGGCAGCTATCATTGGCGGCATCTGGTGGTTCTCGAACCGTGGCGGCGACACTGAGCTGATGGCCGACGGCAGCACGATCGAAGCGCCCGCCCAGCCCTACAAGACAAAGCCCGCAGACGCTGGTGGCAAGCAGTTTGCCGGCACCGGAAATGTCGCTCCGGGTGTGGGCGAAGGCAAGACGACCGAAGGCAAGCTGCAGGAAGTCAAAACTGCGCCTGCTCCCACAATCGAAACGCGAACGACAGAGGACAAGCCGGTCGCTGTCGACGGCGTCGGAGTCCAGGTCGGCGCCTATGGTTCGCGCGCCCGTGCCGAAGCCGGTTGGGTCGCTCTGCAGAGGCAGACGACGGCCCTGAACGGAGTGCGCCACCGCGTGCTCAAGGGCGAGGCAGATATCGGCACGGTCTATCGCTTGCAGGCGGTTGCAGGCGACCTTTCGGGGGCGCGTGCGCTGTGCAGCCAGTTGAAGGCTGACGGATTGGCCTGCCAGGTCAAACGCTGAATTTTGCCCGATTTCAGAGCACCCGAGGGTGACTGAACGGGACAGAAAAGGCGCAAGAGCGGCAGAGCGGGCCGGAAAAGCGCCTTTTCCCCCGCGTTCCCCCTATCAACGCTTGCCTTTTGCCCCCTGAAAAAGAATCCTCACCAACATGACGCCTGCCATTTTCGGTATCGCCGGGCCCGAGCTTACGGCGGACGAACGCGCCTTCTTCAAGGAGGCCGATCCGGTCGGCTACATCCTCTTCGCGCGTAACTGTGTCGATCGCGAGCAACTGCGGCGGTTGACCGACGATCTGCGCGTCATTCACGGGCGCGAACGGCTGCTGGTCTCGATCGACCAGGAAGGCGGCCGGGTGGCACGGCTTCGCCCTCCGCACTGGAGCGATTTCCCGAGCGGCGAAGCTTTCGACCATCTTTACGCGATCGCTCCGGCGAGCGCGATCGAGGCGGCGCGGGCCAATGCCCACGCCATGGCGCTCGAGCTGGCTGAAATGGGCATCACGGTCGATTACCACCCGCCGCTCGACGTGCGGCAGGAAGGCGCTCACGACGTCATCGGAGACCGTGCGCTCGGTTCCGATCCGCAGCAGGTGGCGGCAATCGGGAGAGGCATCCTGGACGGCCTCGCCAAGGGCGGCGTAGCCGGATGCATCAAGCATATGCCAGGCCACGGGCGCAGCATGTGCGATACCCACAAGGAAATGCCGACGGTCACCGCATCAGCCGACGAACTCGAAAGCGATCTCGCGCCCTTCCGCGCACTAAGCGATGCGCCGATTGGCATGACGGGGCACCTCCTGTTCACCGCGTGGGATGAGGCAAATCCCGCCACTTTGTCCGCGACCATCATCGAAAACATCATTCGCGCCAAAATCGGCTTCGACGGGCTGCTGCTGACGGACGACATCGACATGCAGGCGCTGGACGGGACGATCCCCGAGCGGTCTGCCCGCGCGATCGCCGCCGGGTGCGACGTCGTGCTCAATTGCTGGGCGAAAATGGAAGACCAGCTGGGCATCGCTGACGTCCTTCCAGCGTTGTCGGTAAAGGGTGCCCAAAGGCTCGAACGAGCGCTCGCGGGAACCGCGATCCGCGATGAAAGCGATGCGAAGGCAGAGCTTCTGGCGAAACGCGACGCATTGCTCGCTATCGTCGGAGAGCGCGCATGAGCGGCGACGGGCTGATGTTCGATACTCCTTCGGATACGGAGGGCGAGGAAGACTGGGACGGCATTGCTGCTGCCAAGTCGGAAGACAGCGCGCTCTATCTCGAACTCGATGGCTGGGAAGGGCCGCTCGACCTCTTGCTCGACCTCGCGCGGCGGCAAAAGGTCGACCTGCGGCAGATATCCATCCTCTCCCTTGTCGATCAGTATCTGACCTATATCGAGCGGGCCGAGGCGTTGCGGCTGGAGCTGGCGGCAGATTACCTGGTGATGGCGGCTTGGCTCGCCTACCTCAAGTCCGCACTGCTCTTGCCGAAGGACGAGCAGGAAGATCCGAGCCCCGAAGAACTCGCTTTGCGGTTGCAACTGCGCCTGCAGCGGCTCGGCGCGATGCGTGAAGCTGCAGCACGGTTGATGGCGCGTGACCGCATCGGGCGCGACGTTTTCATACGCGGCGCACCCGAAGGCCTGCGGATCGATCGCAAAACGGCGTGGAAGAGCGATACCTATTCGCTGATCCAGGCGTACGGGCAGGTGAAGGCGCGCACCGCGCCGCGGATCTATCACGTGTCCGATCGTCCGGTGATGACGCTCGATAGCGCGCTCGACCGCGTGTCGGCGATGCTCGGCGTCACGCTAGAATGGATGGACCTGAAGGATTTCCTCCCGCCGCATGCCGAGCCGCGCCTCAGAAAGAGCGCGCTCGCATCCAGCTTCGTTGCGGCGCTCGAACTTGCACGGCTTGGCCGCGCCGAGATCGACCAGGAGGAAATTTTCGGCAATCTCCGCATCCGCCGGATCGTCCAGTGACGCAGGCGCCGGACGAGATCATGCGTTCGGTCGAAGCGACGCTGTTCGCAGCAGAAGAGCCGATGTCGGTCGAGGCACTGGCCGGGCATCTCGGTGGGCTGGAAGCGCCGGTCGTGCGAGAAGCCCTGCGCGATTTGCAGGCGCATTACGAAAAGCGCGGTGTGCAACTGGTCGAGCGAGGCAAGCGCTGGCATTTCGAGACCGCACCCGACCTTGCGCACCTGCTGCGGCGCGAGCGTGAGCAGGTCAGGCGACTGAGCCGCGCTGCCACCGAAGTCCTCGCAATCGTCGCCTACCACGAGCCGGTCAGCCGAGCGGAAATCGAATCGATCCGCGGGGTCCAGACAGCCAAGGGCACGCTCGACGTGCTGATGGAGGCTGGATGGATCAGGATGGCAGGCAGGCGCGAGGTTCCGGGCCGTCCGGTAATTTATGCAACCACGCCCGAATTCCTCGAACATTTCGGCCTGTCGAGCAGGCGCGATCTGCCTGGAATCGATGAGTTGCGCGCCGCAGGATTGCTCGATCCGGTGGACGAAGCGCTGGATGCTGCGATGCAGCCCGACGAACCCGATGATGATGGCGAGCAGGACGATATCGAAGACGCCGACGAATTTGCTGACGAGGACGATTTTTCGGCAGACCCTAACGGCTGACTGGCGTTAGGTCCCGGCAACGCCTATATCGGGCATTCCTGACTATTTGAGAGATATCCAATGAGCCTCGGTCCTTGGCAGCTGATCATTATCGCCCTCGTCATCCTCGTCCTGTTTGGGCGTGGCCGCATCTCCGAGATGATGGGTGACTTCGGCAAGGGCATCAACAGCTTCAAGAAGGGCATGAACGAAGACAGCGAGGCATCTTCCCAGGCTTCCCCGCGAATCGAAGGGCCTTCGCACGAGGCAAAGCCTGCAAGCGAAGCTGCCAAGGATCCGCAACCTGCCGATCGGGGCGAAAGCGCCGACTGATCCAGTAGCGCCGAGCGGTTGCCATGTTTGATATCGGCGCAAGTGAACTGCTGGTCATTGTGATCGTGGCGGTACTCGTCATCGGACCCAAAGACATGCCGATGGCGCTGCGCGCCGCGGGGCGGTGGATCGGCAAGATCCGCCGCGTTTCCAGTCATTTCCGTACCGGGATCGACGCCATGGTGCGCGAGGCCGAGCTCGAGGAAATGGAAAAGAAGTGGAAGGCGCAGAACGAAGAAATCATGGCGCGTTCGAGGGCCGAAGGAGAGATGGCCGGACCGCCGCTCGATCCCGCCGATCTTGGCGCGCCCTATGCCGAGGCTGAAAGCCGGCTGACCCACGATCCGAATTCGGACGATCCGGCACCTGATGCAATTGATGCCGGGGAGGTGGATAAGGCGAAAAGCAAGTCGGGTCCCGACCAGGAACCCGAATTGCCGCTCGGGAAGGGCACCTGATGGCTTTCAAGATCAGCGATCTCGACGAAACGCAGGCTCCTTTGCTCGACCATCTGGTGGAACTTCGCACGCGGCTGATGCGCAGCTTCGTTGCCCTGATGGTGGGCTTCGCAATCTGCCTCTATTTTGCGGACCCGATCCTGGGATTTCTTGTACAGCCGCTGAAGGCGGCCTTCCCGGAAGGCCAGGGCCAGCTGATTTTCACTAAGTTGTACGAAGTATTCTTCGTCGAGCTCAAAGTGGCGTTGTTCGCCGGCTTCTTCGTCAGCTTCCCGATCATTGCCAACCAGTTGTGGGCCTTCGTCGCACCCGGCCTCTATGCGCGCGAGAAGCAGGCGTTTCTCCCGTTCCTGATTGCGACGCCGATCCTGTTTACCGCTGGCGCGGCGCTTGCCTATTTCGTCGTCATGCCGACAGCGTTCCGCTGGTTCCTAGGCTTCGAGGGAAGTGCAGGGGGCCTCGCAATCGAAGCCCTGCCTAGTGCAGGGGATTATCTCGGCCTGGTGATGCAGTTCATCCTCGCGTTCGGGATCAGCTTCCTGCTGCCGGTATTGTTGCTGCTGCTCAATCGAGCGGGAATCGTCAGCCGGGCGCAATTGTCGGCTGCGAGGCGCTACGTCGTGGTGGGAGTGGTTGCGCTGGCCGCAGTGGTGACGCCGCCCGACCCGGGATCGCAGATCATCCTCGCCATCCCCTTGCTGCTGCTGTTCGAAGGGTCGCTGGTCCTTATGCGCTTCCAGGAACGCAAGGGCACAGCCGAAGCGGCCGAAAGCGAAAGCAGCGCAGGCAAAGAGATTGCCCCGAGCGGGGACTGATCAACGGGCTCGATAACCGCGCTAGCTTTGGACTAGTTGTGGCCGGGTACTGTCAGGGTAAGCCGCGCCCGAAGTGTTCAACCGGATCGCGCGCCAAACACACCGGCCAGGCGGGCGGGGACTGTAATTCCTGAGCTGACCCTCATCATGCCCACGCGGATTGCAGGCACGAAAAAACGGGGCCCCGAAGGACCCCGTTATAATTTCGATGAAGCTTAAAGCTTAGGCGCTGATTGGATCGTCGTCGCCGCCCGAACCGGCAGCAATAACGATACCAGCGATGATTGCAGCAGCAGCAAGAATGGCAAGGATGATGCCCGAGCCGTTGCCGTCTCCGCCGAGTTCGCTCGCACCTTCAACCGGAGCGGCACCACGATCGAGCGCAGCTTCTGCGACAGCCGGCGATGCGGCAAGCGAAAGTGCTGCGGTAGCAGCAGCGAGATTACGGAACTTCATCGATTCGTCTCCTATGAGCTCTCTATTCAAAATACGCTTCTTCACTAAGCGAGCTAAACTTGTGTGACAAGCCCCAAATTACGTAACGTCAGGCCCGAAACGACCTGAAAACCAGCCGAATTGAACAGTTTACGGAATGTGTGATAATTATGTCGCTACACCCGCCCCTGGAAACTCGACCTCTTAAACTCTTCGTTTGTCGGATCCCACCTCCGACAATGGTGGTGACTTTGCCCGAAAACGCCATCACCTGCCTCGGGTCTAAGCCCCAAGTATTACAATAACATGCCAAGCCATAGAATGGTTCCGGCACGAATTGCCGAATTATTCCTAATCTAAGGTTAAACGCGCCGATCTTGCGACAAAGCGTTGAATGAACGGGATGATCAGTTGGCTGAATAGACCTTTTCGCCGCCGACCCAGGTTTCGATGACCTTGGTTGCGCGCAGTTCCGAAGGTGATGCGAGCAAGGGATCGGTGTCCACCAGGATGAAGTCCGCCCGTTCGCCGGCAACCAGCTTTCCGAATCGGCCCTCGGCAAATCCGGCATAGGCCCCGCCTGCCGTATAGGCTGCGATTGCCGCCTCACGGGTCACGACTTCTTCAGGGTGCCATCCACCGAATGGATCGCCATTGGCATCCGTCCGGCTGATCGCTGCGGCCAGTCCGGCAAAGACGTCGGTTCTTTCAACCGGGGCATCGGAACCGAAGGCGAGCGGGGCACCTTGGGCGGCTATCGAACGCCAGGCATAGGCACCGTCGAGGCGGTTTTCGCCCAGCCGCGCTTCTGCCATCAGCCGGTCGGAAGTCTGGTGGACCGGCTGCATGGAAGCGATGATGCCATGCTTGCCGAACCGGGCGATGTCCTGCGGGTCGACGATCTGGGCATGTTCGATACGCCAGCGGCGGTCTCCCTTATAGGCTTCGCTCAGTTCCTCGATCGCGCCCAGCACTTCTGCATTGGCGGCATCGCCGATCGCATGGACGGCGACCTGGAATTCGCCCATCGAAGCCTTGCTCATCAGGTTGCGTAGCTGGGCCGAACTCAGCAGCGGAAGTCCAAAATGCGAGCCTTCATCGGCGTAGGATTCCTTCAGCAGCGCACCGCGCGAACCCAGCGCCCCGTCCATGTACAGCTTGATCCCGTTGAGCCTGAGTCGGTCCTCGTATAGCCACGGGGTCGGGCGCGGTCCGGCGATCAGTTCCATCGAGGCGATGCTGTCGGCGTACGACATGATGCGCAGTTTGAGGGCACCGAGATCGCCGGCGCGGCGGAAGGTCTGCCATGCCTCTACCGAAGTGCCCATGTCGGCAACGGCAGTAATACCGTCGGCGAAGAAGATCTGCTGGGCCTTGCGGAAAGCGAGGTCGTTATCTTCGGGGCGGGGCGAAGGGAGCACCTTGCCAACCAGTTCGATCGCGGCATCGACAAAGACACCTTCGGGATCGCGCGATCCGGCTTTGCGCGTAATGCGCCCGCCTACAGGATCCTTGGTCGCCGCTGTAATGCTCGCCCGTTTCAGCGCTTCCGTATTGACCCATGCCGCATGGCCATCGACCCGCTCCATGAAGACCGGGCGGTCGGGCAGGACGGCGTCGAGCTCGCTTGCAGTCGGGAAACGGCCGAGGCCCCATTTCTCTTGGTTCCAGCCCCTGCCGATGATCCACGGGCGGCTGGGATTTGCGTCCGCGAAGGCGCGGATCGCGGCCTGCGCTTCGGCGAGCGAATTGGTTTCCTGCAGGTCGAGGGTCAGTGCGCCGAGGCCCACGCCCATCACATGCGCGTGCGCATCGATGAAGCCGGGCAGCATGACGCGGCCCTTTCCATCTTCGCGAAAATCGACGTTCTTGGGACGATCCCCGCCGCGCTTCACGATTTCCCGGACGCGGCCGTCGTCGTCGATGACGATACCGGTAAAGCGCACGACAGTGCCGTCCTCGCTGACAGTGATGCCGTTGACGTTATCGATCAGCGTGTCGGCCTGGGCCTGGTTCGCTGCCAGTGCGATAGCGAGGGCACCAAGCCCGGCAAGAATGCGTGTCATCGATTTTCTCCCTTGGGCAGGCGGCTGATCAAGGCGCTCGTATCGAGCCTTCCGCCGCCTGCGGCCTGTATTTCGGCATAGAACTGGTCGACCAGAGCGCTGACCGGGGACGAAAGTCCCAGCCGCCGCGCTTCGTCCAGTGCATATCCCAGATCCTTGCGCATCCAGTCGATGGCGAAGCCGAAATCGAATTCGTCCGCAACCATGGTCTGCCAGCGGTTGTTCATCTGCCAGCTTTGCGCAGCGCCACCCGAAATGGCTTCGTAGGTCTTCTCGAGGTCCAGCCCTGCCGCCTGCGACAGGCGAATGGCTTCCGACAGTCCGGCAAGCACGCCGGCGATACAGAACTGGTTGGCCATCTTGGCAGTCTGTCCCGCACCGGTCGGGCCGACATGCACGATGCGCGCGGCATAGCAGTCCATCACCGGCGTGGCGCGTGACATCGGGCCTGCTTCTCCCCCGCACATGATCGCAAGCTTGCCGTTTTCGGCGCCCGCCTGTCCGCCTGACACCGGAGCATCGACGAAACCGATTCCGCGATCTGCTGCAAGCGCGGCAAGCTCGCGGGCGAGATCGGCCGAAGTCGTCGTGTGATCGACGAGCACGGAGCCCTGTTTCATTGCGGAAAGCACGCCGTGGTCGCCCAGCGTCACGGATCGCAGGTCGTCGTCGTTTCCTACACAGGTGAAGACGATGTCGGCGTCCGCAGCCGCTTCGGCCGGTGTCGCCGCAAAATCGACGTCCAGCCCCTCTTCGGTCCAGGCATCACGCCAGTTTTGCGCGCGGGCGGCGGACCGATTGTAGGCAGTCACCTTGTGTCCGGCCCTTGCGAGGTGACCCGTCATCGGCCCACCCATGACACCCAATCCGATAAATGCGCAGCTTACGGTCTCATTCATGGTTGGAAGGCGTTAAAGACAATTTGCCGCCCTGCAAACATATTCGCGTTGCCCTTTCCAGGGGGACGACCTAGGCGGTGGCCATGACTGCGAAACCGGCTTTTGCCACCCCCGCCGAAGCGCGCGAAGCGCTGACACTCGACGATATCCGCTCGGCTGCCGAGCGGATTCGCGGCGCTGTGGTGCGGACGCCGATGATGCATTCCAAGACGCTTTCCAACATCGCGGGATGCGAAATCTGGCTGAAGTTCGAAAACCTCCAGTTCACCGCAGCCTATAAGGAGCGGGGTGCGCTCAACGCCCTGCTGCACCTCACCGAAGAGCAGCGTAAGCGTGGCGTGATCGCGGCGTCGGCAGGCAATCACAGCCAGGGCCTTTCCTATCATGGCACCCGCCTGGGTGTGCCGGTCACCATCGTGATGCCGCGCACCACGCCGACCGTGAAAATCATGCAGACCGAAAGCGTCGGCGGCAATGTCGTGCTCGAAGGGGAAACCTTCGACGAAGCATATGCCCATGCGCGCAAGCTCGAAAAGGAAATGGGCCTCACCTTCGTGCATCCGTTCGACGATCCGATCGTTGCGGCGGGGCAGGGCACAGTCGGCCTCGAAATGCTCGAGGACCAGCCGGACCTCGATTGCATCGTCGTCCCGATCGGCGGCGGCGGGTTGATTTCCGGCATTGCGACCGCGGCCCATGCGATCAAGCCGGGCATCGAGATCGTGGGCGTCCAGGCGGCGCTGTTCCCCTCCATGTACGCCAAGCTGAAGGGCGAGGACATGGCCTGCGGCGGCGACACGCTGGCAGAAGGCATCGCGGTCAAGGCACCGGGTGAGTTCACCTCCAAGATCATCGGCGAACTCGTCGACGAGATCCTGCTGGTGGACGAGGAAGAGCTTGAAACCGCTGTTTCGCTATTGCTCCAGATCGAGAAGACCGTGGTCGAAGGTGCGGGCTCTGCAGGACTTGCTGCGGTCCTCGCCAACCCCGATCTTTTCAAGGGCAAGAAGGTCGGGCTGGTGCTGTGCGGTGGCAATATCGACACCCGCCTGCTGGCCAATGTCCTGCTGCGCGATCTTGCCCGGCAGGGTCGCCTTGCGCGTTTGCGGGTCACCTTGCAGGACCGCCCGGGCGCACTGTTCAGGGTGATGAAGGAATTCGACGATCACAACGTCAACATCATCGAAATCTATCACCAGCGCATCTTTACTTCGCTGCCGGCGAAGGGCCTGATTACCGACATCGAATGCGAAGCGCGCGACCGCGAACAGCTCGATGCTCTGGTTAAGGCGCTGCGGGCAAAGAACTATGCGGTGAGCCTCGTCGAACTCAACTGATCGCTGATCCGCGCTCCTCTGGCGTGGAAATGTGCAAAGTAATCCGATATTTACCATGTTTCATGGTTAAGGGACTTTTACCGCCGGTCAGGAACAGGCATAACATCGTCTTAACGCGACAAGCCCCGATTCCTATTTTCCGAGAGGACCCGGTAGTACCGTGACGGCACCGATCCGCTTTCCCCGTTTCTTCGTGACAAGCCCTGCGCCGTGTCCGTACCTTCCGGGGCGAAGCGAGCGTAAGGTTTTCACGGAACTGAAGGGGCAGCATTCGGATCAGCTGAACGAAGCGCTTGGCCGCATCGGATTCCGCCGCAGCCAGACCGTCGCCTATCGCCCCAGCTGTATCGATTGCCAGGCCTGCGTTTCGGTGCGCGTCGTCGCGGGCCAGTTCCAGCCTTCGAATACGCAGAAACGCATCCTCAAACGCAATGACGACATCGTCATTACCGAATGCCGCCCGTGGGCGACCGAAGAACAGTTCGCTCTGCTGCTCAAATATCTCGGCGTTCGCCATCCCGATGGCGGCATGGCTGCGATGGACGAGATGGATTACGCCGACATGGTGGAGCACACTCCCGTCACCACCAGCCTCATCGAATATCGCGAGCCGGGCCAAAACGGAGAGCCGGGTCGTCTTATCGGCGCATGCCTGACCGACCGCCAAGGTGACGGTCTTTCGATGATCTACAGCTTTTACGACCCCGAACATAAGTCGCGGTCGGGGCTTGGAAATTTCATTATTCTGGACCATATTCGCAGGGCTGCCGAGGAAGGGTTGCCCTATGTTTATCTCGGCTACTGGGTCGAGGGTTCGCAGCGGATGCAGTATAAGGTCCGCTATCGCCCGCTTGAGCGGCTTACCCGCGAGGGTTGGGTTGCAATGTCACCTGAAGAACAGGACCAACTCATCGCCGATGCGACCAAGCGCCGCAATCCAGTGCCTTCCGCACTCGGCAAGGATGGAAAGCCTGCCCGCGTTCCGACCGACTGACAAAATCCGTCACATCACGGTAAGTTTGCTGGCGCTGGCAATCGGTGTCCAGCCGCTCGCTGCAGCCGCGCAGGATCGCAATGCGCCGGCGACGCTCGAAGATCTCATCCCCGATAGCGCGGTGGACAACCCAGACGCCTGGGCCACGGGCGATGCAGAAGCTGCCGAACCGACAGAAAGCGCGCTCGACCCGGATTCGCCGATGGCGGAATTGCCCGGTGTCGAAGTGGCGTGGCCCGATGAACTGGATATTCCCGAGCCCGAACCGATCGAGCAGGTCGAAACGGAAGAGGATGCTTTTGCAGGCCTTGAAGAGTTTCGCAGGGGTGGGGAGCGGGCCAATGGCGGTGACCGGGCCGAGGTGGAAGGCCGCGATTTCATCCGCATCGACGACCGTCTGATCATCGGCTTTCCCGACGATAACGACGGTTTCCCGGAAAAAACGGAGTTCGTGTCGCGGTTCAAGGCGCTCTCGACCATCGAACAACTCGATGGCGATGAGGCAAGCGTCGCGCAAATTTCGCGCCGGGCAGAAGCTGACGCGGAACTGCTTGCCCGCCTGATGCGGATCTACGGCTATTACGGCGCGCAGGTGAACCGGACGGTCGGTTCGCGCAGGCCGGGCGAGGATCGCGCCGAAACCGATCCGGTCGTGCGTTTCGACATTCTTCCCGGAGAACGATTTGCCTTCGGCGAGATCGATCTCGGCAATCTCGCGGCGGCTCCGGACTACGAGCAGTTGCGGGCCAGTTTCGATATCCAGACAGGGATGGCACTCAACAGCGATAAGATCGTTGCCGAGCAGCGCGATCTCGATACCGAATTGGGCGAAACGGGCTATCCCTTTGCGGCGATCGACGCGCCGGAATTGCTGGTCGACCATGACCGGCTCGAAGGCGATCTCACCATGCCGGTCGAACCTGGTGGGAAATATGTCTTCAGCGAAGTCAATTCGAGCCTGCCGGAATTCCTGTCGAGCAAGCACCTGTCGCGCATTGCGCGCTTCGACAAGGGTGATGTGTACCAGCGCAGCCTGGAACAGGATTTGCGCCGCGCGATCCTGGCGACGGGGCTCGTATCCTCGATCACCATCACTCCGCGCAAGCTTACCGAACCTGTCGGCGACGAGCCGGGCGAACTCGCGCTCGACGTCGGGCTGCAGAAAGCGGACCTGCGAACGATCGCCGGGGCAATTGGTTACGGCTCGGAAGATGGTTTCAAGCTCGAGGCGAGCTGGGAACATCGCAACTTCTTCCCGCCCGAAGGTTCCATCAAGTTCCGCGCCATCGCCGGTACGCGCGAACAGCTCGCCAGCGTCGGTTACAAGCGCAACAATTTCAAGGCCCGCGACCAGGTCCTTACTCTCGACGCCTATGCCAGCAACATAACCACCGATGCGGTCGAAGCGCGTTCGGTTGCCGTGATCGCAGGGTTCGAACGTCTCTCAAACCTGCTGTTCCAGAAGCCATTCAGCTGGGCAGTGGGTGGCGGCTTCATATGGTCCGATGAAAGGAACCGGGTGATCGGGGGGATAGCCCGTGAACGCCAGGAATACCTGATTGGCGGCGTCTATGGCCGCGCGACGATCGACACCAGTGACTCGCTGCTAGACCCTTCGAAGGGGTTTCGGGTTACGGCATATCTCGCGCCCGAGGTGTCACGGTCGAGGGGCACGGAAACTTTCTATCTGCGAAACCAGCTGGACGGGACGTATTATCGACAGATTGGCAGTAACGTCGTGCTCGCGGGTCGCGGGCAATTTGCAAGCATTCAGGGTGCA
Source organism: Altererythrobacter epoxidivorans (assembly GCF_001281485.1). Classification (NCBI taxonomy): domain Bacteria; kingdom Pseudomonadati; phylum Pseudomonadota; class Alphaproteobacteria; order Sphingomonadales; family Erythrobacteraceae; genus Altererythrobacter; species Altererythrobacter epoxidivorans. The sequence goes on along the minus strand of NZ_CP012669.1, from coordinate 1,841,130 downwards.
GAGACTTTTCAGATAGCGCCTTCGCGCCGACTCTATTCGGGGGGAGGCGGCTCGGTTCGCGGTTACGGTTACCAGGCCGTGGGTCCCCGCAACGATTTCGGGGAGCCAACTGGGGGTCGATCACTCGTCGAAGGGTCCATCGAAGCTCGCATCGACACCGGATTTCTCGGCGGGGCAGTTCAGGTTGTGCCCTTCATCGACATGGGGTCGGTTTCGATCGAGAAAATCCCCGATTTCCGGTTCGTGAATTGGGGTGTCGGCGTGGGCGTGCGATACAAGACAGGCTTTGGACCGATCCGGGTTGATGTCGGTGTGCCGCTCAACCGTAACCCTCTCTTCGACAGTCCCGTGGCAGTCTATGTCGGGCTGGGCCAGGCGTTCTGATGTCCGAAGACGACCAGATCGACGCAGAGAGCGACACCCCGCAGCGCAAGCGCAAACGCCGCTGGGCGAAACGGCTCGGCTGGGCACTAGCGATCCTGCTGGCGCCGCTGGTGCTGGCGATGATCGTCATCAATTCGCCAATCGGAAAGCGTTTCATTGCCGAACAAATTGCGGCTATCGCACCTGCGTCGGGCTTGCGCTTCACCGTCGGACGGATCGATGGCGACCTGTACGGCGAGGCTGTCCTGCACGATGTCGTGCTCTACGATCCCAAGGGCGCATTCCTGACGATCCCGCGGGTCGAGTTGGACTGGCGTCCGCTCGCATGGCTCTCGAGCGGGCTCGACGTCCGCCAGCTTTCTGCACGGCGCGCCACGCTTTCGCGTGTGCCCGAGCTTTTGCCTGGCGATCCCGACGCGCCGATCCTGCCCGACTTCGATATCCGGATCGACGAGTTCGAAATCGACAATCTGACTGTTGCGAAGGGCGTCATCGACGACCGCTCGCACCGTGTCGACCTCAATGCCCGGGCGGATATCCGGTCAGGGCGCGTCTTCATGGAGGCGACCGGCAAGCTTGGGCGAGAGGACAGGCTCGCCCTGCTGGTCGAGGCGGAACCCGATGGCGACAAGTTCGACATGGATCTCGACTACACTGCCCCGCGCGGCGGCGTCATTGCAGGGTTGATAGGGGCCAAGGCCGGTTACCGAGCGCGTATCAAGGGTGATGGCACCTGGACGAAATGGCTAGGTCACGCGCTGATCCAGCGCGAAGGCGAAAGATTTGCGGCGTTCCGCGTGACCAACCGCGCCGGGACTTACGACCTGCTTGGACAGGTCCTGCCGAGCGGTGCAATGGGGCAGGGACTGCTTGCCGATGCCCTTGGTAACACTGTGCGCCTTGGTGCAACCGGCACGCTCGAGGACAGCGTTCTCGATGGCAAGGTCAGGCTGTTCGCAGCAGCGATAAACGGCGTCGCCGAAGGCGCGATCGATCTCGCGGACAATGAGTTCGACGGCCTGCAGGTCGAAGCAGACCTCGTCGATCCCGACCTCTTCGGGGAAAGCCTCGTCCTCAACGATACCTCGCTTTCGGCGACGCTCGACGGCGCGTTCCGCGATCTTTCAGTTGCGCATGACCTGTCTGTCGGAGAACTCGTCAGCGGCGACACGCGCGCGCTCGGGCTCATGCAGGAAGGTGTCGCCCGCTTCGACGGAGCTCAGTGGACCGTTCCGCTGGAAGTTCGCGCAGAACGGGTGATCAGTGGCAGCGAATGGATCGACCCGCGCCTCTTCGATGGGCGCCTCAGTGGTACGCTGCTCTACAGCGGCTCGCGGATTTCGAGCGATGCGCTCAGGATTGCGTTTCCGGGCCTCAACGCCCGCCTGGCCTTGCGCGGCAATCTGGACCAGGGCGCATTCGCTTTGGCAGGCCCCATCGAGGCTCGCGATCTCGCGCTCGACAGCGTGGGAACTGCGAATGCCAACGCAAAGATCGTGTTCAAGACGGCGAGCGGCGCGCCCTGGTCATTGCGCGCGAATTTTGCCGGACGCGTGACCAAGGTCACCAATGCGACCATCGCCAATCTCGCCGGACCACAGCTGACCCTGCGCGGCGGTGTCGCGCTGGGCGGGGCAGAACCGCTGACATTCCGCGATGTCGAGCTGGAATCGGAAAAGCTCACGCTCAACCTCGATGGCAGCATCGATGAAGGGCGCACGAGCCTGGCTGGCAACGGGCGTCATACGCAGTACGGCCCGTTCACAGTCGAGGCTGCGCTCGCAGATGACGGGCCGACCGCGGTCCTGGTGTTTGCCGATCCGTACCCTTCGGCTGGATTGAAGGATGTGCGCGTCGCGCTCGCCCCCAGCGGAGACGGCTTTGCCATCGACACCGAAGGCCAGTCGATCCTTGGTCCGTTCGCAGGTTCGCTCGGACTGGTGGCGCCTGCCAATGGTCCGACGCGCATCGACATCGCCAGCCTTCGTGTCTGGAAGACTGACGTCGCCGGGCAGCTGGTCCTTGGCGATAGCGGGGCCGACGGCACACTCGCGCTTTCCGGCGGCGGTCTTGACGGCAACATCACGCTCAATCCGTCGCGGGGCGGGCAGGCGGTCGTCGTCGATCTGACTGCAAGGAATGCAGTCTTCGGCGGTGCCACCCCGATTGCCATTTCCGATGGCGATATCGACGCAAATGTCCTGCTGGTCGACGGGAACAGCCAGGTCGATGCGCGGGTGGATGCTCGCGGCATAACCTACGGCAATCTGTTCATCGGACGCCTTGCGGGCAAGGCAGACATCACGAACGGTAGCGGCAATGTCGTAGCGACCCTCTCCGGAAGGCGCGGCAGCCGTTTCAACATGCAGGTCGATGCCGACGTCGCGCCAGAGCGTATCGCAGTACTGATGCGCGGTCGTTATTCGGGCCAGCGCATCACCATGCCGCGACGGGCCGTCCTGTCCAAACTGCCGGATGGCGGTTGGAGACTTTCGCCGGCGCAAGTCGGATACGGGGATGGCGTGGTAATCGCTTCGGGTAACTTCGGCGGGGGCGAGACCGCGCTCGACCTGAAACTTGCACGCATGCCCCTTTCGCTTGCCGACGTGCCGGTCAACGACTTAGGGCTCGGCGGGACGATCAGCGGCCTCGTGGAATATCGCGCCAGCGGCAATGCGCCGCCCACCGGCAGCGCCCGGGTCAAGGTGGACAATCTCACGCGTTCGGGCCTCGTCCTGTCCTCACGTCCGGTCGACCTCGCGCTGGTTGCCAATCTCGGGACCGACAGGCTGGAAGCCCGCGCGGTGATCGATGACGAGGGCAAGCGGATCGGCCGCGTACAGGCGCGCATCACCAATGTGCCGCCATCGGGCGACCTGTTCGAGCGGCTGCAGTCCGGCAATCTCTTCGCGCAACTGCGCTATCAGGGCGCGGCCGATGCTCTTTGGCGGCTCGCCGCGATCGACGGGTTCGACCTGACCGGCCCGGTGTCGATCGCCGCCGACGTGACCGGTAGCCTCGCCCAGCCGCAGGTTCGCGGTTCGCTGTCGAGCGATGACCTCCGCATCCAGAGTTCGCTTTCGGGTACGGACATCCGGAGCGTCAGGGCGCGGGGCACCTTCGCCGGATCGCGCCTGCGCATCACCAGCTTCAGCGGCACAGCGCCCAATGGCGGAACGATCAAGGGCAGCGGGATCGTCGACCTTGCCAACCTGTCACCCGGGCGCGGCCCGGAACTGGACCTGAAGGCATCTGTCGACAATGCGCGGCTGCTTAAGGCGAACGGGCTCGATGCAACGATAACCGGACCGCTGCGCATCGTATCGAACGGCATCGGCGGCACGATCGCGGGCAGGGTGCGGGTCAATCGGGCGAGCTGGAAACTCGGCATCGCTGCCGAAGAGGCAGAACTCCCCGATGTTGCCGTGCGCGAAATCAACCTGCCGCCCGACACCGCTCCACGAGTGGCGCAGAGCGCGCCGTGGCGGTACCTGATCGATGCCAGGGCCAGCAGCCGGATCGAAGTCGATGGCATGGGCCTTGACAGCGAATGGGGTGCCGACATCATCCTGCGCGGGACGACCGACGATCCTCGTATCGGGGGCGAGGCTCGCGTAGTGCGCGGCGGCTACAGCTTCGCGGGCACCCGCTTCGAACTGACCCGCGGCATCATCAAGTTCGACGACAGCGTGCCGATCGATCCGCGGCTCGATATCGAAGCCGTGACCGACAAGGGCGGCATTGATGTTACCGTTAATGTCGGCGGCAATTCGCAGCAGCCCGAAATCACGTTCTCTTCCAACCCGGCCCTGCCCGAAGAGGAGATCCTTTCGCGCCTGTTGTTCGGGGATTCGATCACTTCGCTTTCGGCAACCGATGCCCTGCAGCTGGGCGCGGCGCTTGCCAGCCTGCGCGGTGGCGAGGGCATGGACCCGATCAACAAGCTGCGTTCCTCCATCGGCCTCGACCGGCTCCGCATTGTCGGTGCCGATCCGGCGCTCGATCGCGGGACCGGGGTCGCGCTGGGCAAGAACATCGGCCGCAGGTTCTATGTCGAGATCATCACCGATGGTCGCGGTTACAGCGCCACCGAGGTCGAGTTCCGCATCACCAGCTGGCTGGCATTGCTGGGAAGCGTGTCCACCATCGGGCGGAACAACGTATTGGCGGAGATCAGCAAGGACTACTGACCTCCGCCAAGGGGTTTTCAATCTTGAGAGTGAGCCTCAGGCTTCGCCCGGAATGGTGGCAAGAACGCCATCGATCGGAATAACGACGCCGTTGCTGCCAACGAGTGCACCACCGGCCATTGTCGCCTTCGTACCATTCGGTCCGGTGACGACGATCTTGTCGCCTTCGAGCGCGAAGTTGAGATCGCCTTCACCAAAGCTGCGAACGGTCACGGGGCCGCCGTTGTCGGCAATCGCTTCACGGATCGCTTCGGGCGAAAGCGCGCCGGGCACCATGTGCTCGCGCAGGATCGCTGCGACAAGCGCGCCCTTGGTCTCGTCGGACAGCAGTTCCGTGCCGCCCTCCATGCCTTCGAATGCCGTATCAAGCGGTGCGAGGACGGTATAGCTCGCCTGCCCGTCGAAAATCGCGGACAAGCCACTGTCGCTGAGTTCGTCGGACAGGATCGAAAGATCGCTGCGTTCCCCGACTATCGCGGCGACGGTTTGCGACGTGCGCTCCTGCGTCGTCAGGTCGTCGCTGGCGGCGGGCTCTTCCGAACATGCCGATAGCGTAACGAGCGACAGAGCCGCGATGGCGGCCAAGGTCGGCCTGAGTTTGTGTCTAATCATGGTCGTCCTCGTCAGATCAGCAGGTTGATCGCTTCAGCGATCAGGGCAGTTTCAGGGTCGATGCGATAGACGTATCCGTCCGAATAACGGTACCGCGCCTGGGGCGTGTCGTAATAGCGATCACGATAGGCATAGGGCACGTTGTAGACGTCATACCCCGACGGCATCGGACGACCGACCGTAAACTCGTCACCGGTCAGCATTGCCGCGATCGAAGTGATCGCTGCCGTTTCGGGATCGACGCGGTAGATGACATTGTCGGCGTAGCGATAGCTGTCATAGCCGCCGAGCCCGTAATACTGGCTGTAATAGCGAGGTAGTTCGTAGGGCTGGTAATAGTCCGGCCAGGTCTGCCCGATCGACAGTGCTCCGCCGAGCAGCGGGATGAAACCGCTAAGGCCGCCCGACCCGTAACGCAGCAAGTATCCGTCGTTGTAATAGTAGTTGCCGCCCGACAAGCGACGCAGGCCGAAGTAGTCGGGGCGATAGGAAGTATAGCGTTGCTTCGCCTGACCCGGAGGCAGGCAGCCATTGTTCTTCTTGGCGAGGCCCGGGGGGCAACCGTCGATCAGGCCACGGTTCGATTCCATGGCCTGCCGCAGATAGCGCCCGGCGTAATCGCCCTCGTTCCAGTCGCGGGCATAGCGATCGACCTCGTCGCGATAGTCGCGGCCACGCACGGCATTGGCTTTGCCATTGGACTTCCCATTCTTGCTGGCGAAGACAGGCGCGTTTCCGCGATTGCCATTGTTGCCCGGGCCATTGGAACCGGCGGCTTTGACGGCTTTTGCAGCGCGATTGCCGTTGCCATTTCCATTGCCGTTTCCGGCATTGCCATTGTTGCCTCGATTGTCGTTTTTAGCGCTCTTCTGAGCGCCGCGATTGGCGTCGTTCTTGGCCTTGTCGGGACCGCCACGATTGGCGTTGCCCTGACCCTGACCCTGGCCCTTCATCTGTGCGGCTTCGTTGCCCTTGCCATTACCTTTGCCATTACCGGTATCGGCAAGGGCAGGTGTGACTGCCAGAGCAAGAGCCGCCGTACTTGCGAGCAGCTTCAACATTGGATGTCTCCTTTGCCTCTCCAACGGGCGTCGGCGCGCTCTAGTTCCGCAGCATTTTGACTCAAACCGTTGAATAGAGTCGCGCTTCTGCTGACCGCCTGCGGGTCAAACCCTTGAGAATCCTGCCTCCGGCGCGGTTCCATCGGGCGAATTCCAGCAGCGCTGCGTCGTAATCTCCGGCGATGTGTTTCCTTGTCAGCGTTGCGCGGAAAATGGCCCCGGTATTGTAATGGAAGCTGACCATCGCATCGAACTGGTTATGGCTGGTGGGCGCATCCCCGACCGCTCGGGCAACGTCTGCCGCATAGCGAGCGAGGTCGATTTCGAGCCGCGCATCGCATTCATCCTGCGACCAGACGGTCCCCGGGCCGATGCCTTTTCCTGTTGCGCCCCAACCAATCGTCCACGGCGCACCGCCCGTGCCGGGGTCGGGATAGGCCTCTATCCGCCCGTCCTTGCGTAGCCGGGCGCAGCCTTCGAACTGCTTGATCAGCGCAATTCCCGCATCTCCGACACGGCGCGGAATCCTACTGGATGGAACACATGGAACACTGTCCTGATCGCGATTTCGATTCTCATCGATGGTGGTGTCGAGGGCTTTGTCGAGAGCGTCGACTTCGGGCTGGTCGAAACCCCTGCCGATAAGCTTGCGGACAGTATCGAAAATGATCTTGCGGTTCATCGCTTGCCTCTTTGCTGAAAGGCCGAGCGATTAGGCAGAAAAACCCCGAGTAGGAAAATTGCCAGTCACCTTCGGGTCGGCTGGCGAAGCAATTTTCTCGCTCAGTGCGTCCAGTCGAGCGATAGCGACTGGAAATGCCAGCGCCTTTGTTCGGGGGTAGCGCCGTCAACGTCATTTGTTCGGCGCAGGATTGCTTCACCCTCGATCGTGACCGGACGACCGATCACATCGGTTCCGGTTATCGTGACCGGCGCCGTGTAATAGAGCGAGCCGGCTGCACCTTCCATTTCGCCGGTCGGCACCGCGACGGTGACTTCCTCGAGATCGGAAAAAATGACGGCGAATTCGGCTTTGGGCCATTTCTTCCGGTCGGCAGCGCTCAGCAGTTCCCATGCGGCATCATACCGCTCCAGTTCGATGTCCCGCGCAAAAGAAACGAGGACGTTGCGGGCGCCGGTTTCGCCGCGTTCTGCTTCCGGCGTCAGGATGGGCGGATCCAGATTGCGGTCCGGATCGGCAACAGCCTCGCTATCGGGGGGTGCTTGAACGGACGGATCGGGGGCTTGCGTTTCTGTCGGTCCGGCGGCGTCTTGTTCGGGAGAACAGGCAGCGAGCGCGATTGTGGCGAGTACGAAGGGGGCTAAGACGGGGTGTTTTATCATACCCCTCGAAACGCCCGGCCAGGATTACGGTTTCAGGGCGTAGATCGAAAGATAGAGCCACAGGTCACCGCCATTGCTGCGACGCGTTCCAAGCCTAAGCGTGCCTTCGTGGCCCTGCGCGGGAACGAAGGCAGTTTCCTGCTGTACGTCGGAGGTCCGGGAAGAGTTCTTGTTCACGAGGCATCGACCCAGATCGGCAACGCCAATGTCGTAGGCAGACTGCAAGGCTTCGACATCGTCGAACCCCAGTTCGCAGCGGTATGTCATGGTGCGTGAGTTACTGCGTATTACGCAATCTGACGCTGCGAAACCGGCGCTGCCCGGTCCCGATTTCACTGCGTAGTTGTAGGTCATCATGCTGCCCGACGTCATCTCGCCCTTCAGGTCTTCGAATTTGGAAGCGTGGGCCGCGAAGATCGCCTTCAGTGCGTCACAGTCGGCTGCCGATGCCGGCTGTGCTGCAAGAAAGGCGGACGAAGCGATTGCGATCGCAAATCTGCGTGAGTTCATTGAAGGCACCATTCCCGCTCCGTCTTTGCTCGGTCCGACCATAACGCTCCGCCCGATAATGTGAAGGAGTTGCCCTGTACCTGTCCGCGCCCTAGCGTGGCGGGCAAGCAAGCCCGGGGGGATGAATGAAATTTGCCAGTGCTGCGAGCATCTTGCTCGCTTTCGTAGCGGTTGCGCCTGCGAGCGCGACCGATTTGCCGGATGGAACGCTGATCTCTTCCGAGCCGTGCGAGCCGATGCGGGATATGACCCACGCGCTCTATCTCAAGCGCCAGAAACTGGCCGTATCGCGGGAGATAGCCTTTGCCGAAAGGGAAGGGATAGCGATGCCGCCCATACCGGACGCATTGCTCATGCAGGCATCGCTGACCGAGGATCAACTTGCCGAACGTCTCGCCTACGAAGGCTTCGAATGTCGCGAAATCCGTTATGCGAGCGGCGGGCTCGAGATTGCCGGGTTCCTGTGGAAGCCGGTCGATACCGCTGGCGAGGCTCTGCCTCTGATCATCGCCAATCGCGGCGGCAACCGCGATTTCGGCGGGATGGCAGCCTGGATGAACTGGGGCTGGTACGACTTCCTGAAGGCAGGATATGTCGTCCTCGCCTCGCAATATCGCGGCGGCCCCGGAAGCGAGGGAGAGGACGAATTCGGCGGCGACGACGTCGATGACGTGCGCGCCCTGATCCCGCTGGCCGAGAGCCTGGGCTATGTCGACACGGCCAACGTCTTCGCCTTTGGCGGATCGCGAGGGGGCATGATGACCTATCAGCTCGCGAAGGGTGACAGCCCGCTGCGTGCGTTCAGCATACAGGCCGGCGTTTCCGACCTGTGGCGCAATGTCGAGAACCGTCCCGGCTTCGAGGACATGTATGCGGAAATGATGCCGGACTATCATGCGCATGGACGCGAAGCTGCGCTGACGAGGCGTTCCGCCTCGAAGTGGGCTGGCGAGATCAAGGTGCCGGGTATCATCTTTCATGGTTCCGACGACTGGCGCGTCGATCCGCAGGACGCGGTCGATGTGGCAGAGGGTATGCGCGCCGCCGGTACGCCGGTCGAATTGCACTTATATTTTGGCGACACCCACGGGATGACGCTGAACCATGCCGACATGATGCGGCATACGCTGGCGTACTTCGAGCGTTTCCGCACGAGGCCGGACATGCCGGCAGAGGGCGCGCAATGAAGCGGGTGCCAGTCCTGTTTGCCGCCGCGGCTCTAGGTTTGGGATGCACGGCTGGAGCAGAAGAACCGGTGGTCTTCGGTGAAGTCGAAATCGTCGTCCCGCCCGCCGACAAGCCTGATCCCAATCCGCGCATGAACCGCCTCTCGCCACTACGCGAAAGCCTGCAGCAACGTGCAGCGACCGAAGCGGCGGAATTGGGTTTCGACACAGTGCCGCTGGCCGAACAGACCGGACTTTACGGGGAGCGCTATCTCGTCGGGGCCATGGGTCCGGACGGCGGTGTCTTCTATGTCGTCCCTTTCCTAGCACCCTATGCCGGCATGCGCGGCGAGCGGCCTTGGGACTTGGTTCGCCATGTCGGGGGTGAAGAGCGGGTGACGGCATGCAGGTTCGTGCTGACGGCCAGCAAACTGCCCGAACCTTCGCGCCTTGCCCGCGGCAACGAGCTGACCGCATTGTTCCCCGGTCCCGATTGCCAGCCGCAGGAGTTCGACCGGGAAATCCAGGCCGAATATCGCGCCAGCCTGGCAGACGATGGCTATGCCGTCTTCAGCCGCAGCGAAGAGTTCGGGGAGGCAAGGGCCATGCTGGTGGAGCTGCCCAATCGGTACGATTCCGCATTCGACGTCGAACGTGCCCTCGACCTTGCGGCAGGAGAGCGCAGCGTCATCCGCAGCATGGCGCTATTCCCGTTCAGACCGCAGCAGGGCTTTGCCGACTTGAGCGACGGTGCGCGGCTCTATTTTCACAAGCGCTTTTCGATGGGTAAGGCAAACCCGCGCATCTGCGTGGTCGAAGGCGTAAGCTGGGAGCAGGCCCGGAGCATCGCGAAGCGGCAGGACGAGGGGCCATTGGGCCGGTTCTGCGAAAATGCCTTTGAGGCGCAAGAAGAGGCAAGCCGCGAACGCTTCCGCAAGAAAATGGAAGGCAAGCCGCCTCCAGTGATCAGGGTCAGTCCGGTCAGGAAGCCCGATCGCTGACCCATAACAGAAAAAGGCGCCCGGATCGCTCCGGACGCCTTTTCTTTCCGCCCATGGGGCAGATGTCTATTACATGCTGTAATACATGTCGAACTCGACCGGGCACGGGGTCGTTTCCGTACGGATGACCTCTTCCCACTTCAGTTCGGCATAGGCGTCGATCTGGTCCTTGGTGAACACGTCGCCCTTCAGCAGGAATTCGTGGTCGGCTTCCAAGGCTTCCAGGGCTTCGCGCAAGCTGCCGCAGACGGTCGGAACTTCGGCGAGCTCTGCCGGCGGCAGGTCGTAGAGGTTCTTGTCCATGGCTTCGCCCGGGTGGATCTTGTTCTGGATCCCGTCGAGGCCAGCCATCAGCAGCGCCGAATAGGCGAGGTAGGGGTTGGCCATCGCATCGGGGAAACGGAACTCGACGCGCTTCGCCTTGTCGCCTGCGCCGTAAGGAATACGGCACGATGCCGAACGGTTGCGCGCCGAATAGGCGAGCAGCACCGGTGCTTCGAAGCCCGGCACCAGGCGCTTGTAGCTGTTGGTGGTCGGGTTGGTGAAGGCGTTCAGCGCCTTGGCGTGCTTGATGACGCCGCCGATGTAATAGAGGCAGTTTTCCGACAGGCCGGCATATTCATTGCCAGCGAAGGTTGGCTTGCCGTCGGTCCAGATCGACATGTGGGTGTGCATGCCCGAACCGTTATCTTCCTTGATCGGCTTGGGCATGAAGGTCGCGGTCTTGCCATAGGCGTGGGCGACCTGATGCACGACATACTTGTAAACCTGCATGCGGTCGGCGGTTTGCACCAGCGTGCCGAAGGTCAGGCCCAGTTCGTGCTGTGCGGCGGCAACTTCGTGGTGATGCTTGTCGCAGGGCAGGCCCATTTCGAGCATGGTCGAAACCATCTCGCCGCGAATGTCGACAGCGCTGTCGACCGGGGCCACGGGGAAGTAGCCGCCCTTGGCACGCGGACGGTGCGCCATGTTGCCGGCTTCGTATTCCTTGCCGGTGTTGGTCGGCAGTTCGATGTCGTCGATAGCGAAGCCCGAACCGGCATAGCCGTCTTCGAAACGCACATCGTCGAACATGAAGAATTCTGCTTCCGGGCCGACATAGATCGTGTCGCCGATGCCGGTCGACTTGAGATAGTTTTCGGCGCGCTTTGCAGTGGTGCGCGGGTCGCGGCTGTACCAGTCACCGGTCGAAGGTTCGACGATGTCGCAGTTGATGATCAGCATCGGCGTGGCGCTGAACGGGTCGATCCAGGTCGCGTCGAGGTCGGGCTTCAGGATCATGTCGGATTCGTTGATCGCTTTCCAGCCGGCGATCGACGAACCGTCGAACATCAGGCCGTCTTCGAACTCGTCTTCGCCCATCACGCCGGCGCACATGGTCAGGTGCTGCCATTTGCCCTTCGGGTCGGTGAAGCGGAGGTCGACCCACTCGATCTCATTGTCCTTGATAGTCTTGAGGACGTCTTTCGCCTTGCTCATTGGTAGTCAGCCTCCAGCTAGTTTTATCGTTTGTGTGCCCGGTTGGATCCGGGGGTTGAGAGGATTGCGCCCGATCCCGCAGGCCGCGCGCAGCACTTAAATCGCGTCGTCGTCCTTTTCGCCCGTGCGGATGCGAAGGGCGTTTTCGATCGAGGATACGAAGATCTTGCCGTCTCCGATGCGGCCGGTCTGCGCGGCGGAGGAAATCGCTTCGACCACGCGTTCGGCGATCGTGTCGCTGACGACCACTTCGAGTTTAACCTTGGGCAGGAAATCGACGACATATTCGGCGCCGCGATAGAGCTCGGTATGGCCCTTCTGGCGGCCGAAACCCTTGGCCTCGGTCACGGTGATGCCGGACACGCCGATTTCGTGCAGCGCCTCCTTCACCTCGTCCAGCTTGAACGGCTTGATGATCGCTTCGATCTTTTTCACGTGGCTTTTGCCCCCGGCACATCGATCCGGCGTTGCCTCTTCGACCGTCGCGAAGCGCAAGACCGGCAGCTAGTCTAAATCCTTGACCAAAACTTATCCAAGAATCGTGCCAAGGCGTGGATACGAAACCGATAGAGGATGCTGTGCGCGGCGCAAACCCCATTCACGCTTGGGGCAGGGCAAGCAAGAAAATGTCGCAGGCACAGGCGCTGCACAAAAGGCAGACGGGTGATGCCTAAATTTTAGGCATCATAGGCCGATCAACCGAGGCGCAGGCCGGTGGTTTCGGGGAGGCCGCACATGATGTTGAGGTTCTGGATCGCGGCCCCGCTCGCGCCTTTGCCGAGGTTGTCGAGCCGCGCGACCAGCCGCACCTGAGCGCCTGCCGCGTCCCCGCAAACCCAGAGCTCGATCCCGTCCCACGCCGGAGCGCCTTCGTGCAGCAGAAGCTCACCCGGAACATCGCCGTGAACGGAAACGAGATCCGAGCCGTCGTAGAACCTTTGGAGTTCATTCAGCAGCGCCGCGGGCGAGTGCGATTGCTCCATCGCCGCCAGCGTCAGCGGGACATCGACGATCATGCCGCGATGGGCAGGGACAACGCTGGGCGAAAAGACAGGCGCATGGGTAAGCCCGGCATAGGCTTTCATCTCAGGCAAATGCTTGTGTCCGCCGCCAAGGCCATAGGCGCGAAAGGCGAAATCGGTTTCCTGCGCGAACCGCTCGATCAGCGCCTTGCCGCCGCCCGAATATCCGCTCACCGCGTTGACGGTGTAAGGCCAGTCCGCTGGAAGCAATCCAGCTTTCACCAGCGGTGCGACCAGGGCTAGGAAACCGGTCGGGTAACAACCTGGATTGGAAACGAACTGCGCATTGGCGATCGTGTCGTGCCCGATCAATTCCGGGAATCCATAGGTCCAGCCGTCTGCCACGCGGTGCGCGCTGGAGGCATCGATGAAGCGGGTGTCCGATCCCTCTGCCAGCGATACCGACTCCTTTGCTGCATCGTCGGGCAGGCAGAGGATCGCGATATCGGCGGCATGCAGCGCATCGCGGCGCGCGCTCTCGCTCTTGCGCTCTTCATCGCCGAGCACGATCAGTTCGAATTCGTCGCGGCCAGCGAGCCGTTCGCGAATTTCGAGGCCGGTGGTTCCGGCGGCTCCGTCGATGAAAATGCGCTGTGTCATGGCGCAAGGCTAATACGCGGCTCAGCCTGCGAGGCAATTGCCTTTAATATAGCCCGAGGGACCCTTCGGCCCGAGACAGCCCCAGACCCAGTCACCGGCAACGTCAAGAATTTCGAACGCCGTGCCCGCTTCCAGTGTCATCGACACTTCGCTGTCATCGCGCGGCATCAGGTGCATTTCGGCGCCGTCAGGGCCGATCTCGCCCGGCTGCGGCACGACGTAATGTGCTGCCAGATAGGTTCCGGCGAGCGCGATATGGGCAAGGTCGCCGCGCAAGGGGTGCGTGCCGGGCTGCGGACGTGCAACCGGCCCCGCAAGGCACAGCGGGCCATCTGGAACCTGGTAAGTCGCGTTGCCGCTCACTTCGGCGCAATCCTCTGCGTTAGTTGTGCCCGTTCGGGTGGGTGCCGGGCCGCTTATACGGCGAATGCCTTTCCGGCAAGTTAGCCGAGCGCGCTTTATTCTCCAGAGTAGCGGGCGCGAAGCATGTGGAAAGCTGCGCGAAGGCCGTAGGCCGCGCCGCCCTTGGGACGTCCCGGCTTGGGTGCAGGGCGCCACGCAAAGGTGTCGAAGTGCGCCCAGTCGATGTCTTCGCCGACGAACTTGTCGAGAAACAGGCCTGCCACGGTCGCTCCGGCAAAGGCGTTGCCGTGGGCGTTGTTCGTGTCAGCGATATCGGAATTGAGATATTCGTCGTAGCCGTGGTGCAGCGGCAGTCGCCACGGCTGGTCGTCGTTCGCCTTTCCCGCTTCGATCAGTGCATCGGCGGTCTCGTCGCGGCGGGTGAAGAGCGCGGGCAGCTCGGGGCCGAGCGCCACGCGGGCGGCACCGGTCAGGGTCGCGAAATCGATGATGAGTTCGGGGTTTTCCTCGCTCGCCCGGGTCAGCGCGTCGCCCAGGATCAGGCGGCCTTCGGCATCGGTATTGCCGATTTCGACAGTGATGCCCTTGCGCGTCTTGAGCACGTCGCCGGGGCGGAAGGCATTTCCGGAAATCGCATTCTCGACCGCCGGGACCAGCACGTGGAGGCGAACCGGCAGGTGTGCCTTCATGACGAGCTCGGCGAGCGCGATGGCATGGGCAGCGCCGCCCATGTCCTTCTTCATCAGCAGCATGCCGCTGCCGGGCTTGATGTCGAGACCGCCGGAATCGAAGGTCACGCCCTTGCCGACGATGGCGACGACCGGATCCTTCTCCTTGCCCCAGGTCAGGTGCATGATGCGCGGTGCATGATGGCGCGCAGCGGCACGGCCGACAGCGTAGACCATCGGATATTCCTGCTCCAGCGTGTCGCCCTTGGTCACTTTCAGCTTGGCATGATGCGCCTTGGCGAGGCGCTCGAATTCTTCCTCGAGCGCAGCAGGGCCCATGTCCTCGGCCGGCGTGTTGACGAGGTCCATCACCAGCTTGACCGCGCGCGCCTCTGCCATGGCTGGCTCGATTCTCTTGACGTCCTTGGTCAGCAGAATGCGTGGACCCTGCGCCTTTTCGTCATTGGTATAGCGGGTGAAGCGGTACTGGCCGGTCTGCCAGCCATGCATTGCAGCGCCGGGCTCACCATCGGCGCGGCGATAGGTTCCTTCGGGCAGGACTTCCGCCAGCTTGGCGAGGCACCAGCTCGACAGGTCATCGGGATTGGCGACGCCGCCGACCACGAACCAGCCATCGCCATCGGGCACGATCGCGTGCTGGTATCCGGCGCCCTCGAACTTCTGCGCGGCGAGCGCTGCACGCTGCCCCGAAGAGAGTTTCTTCGCCCAGTCTGCAAAGCCGTCCTTGTTGACGAGGTGGATGGGAATCGCGTCCTGTCCGCGATCCGGCTGGATAAGGTCGGTCTTGTCGGTCATATTGCGCTAGTTAGTGACGATAGCCCCGCTGTCACAAGGAGGTTTGCGAAATTATGCGCGCTTTGATCACTGTGGTTGCCGCGACTGCACTTGCCTCCTGCTCTGCCGAAGCGCCGGTCGCAGAGGAAACTCCGCAAGCGACTGCCAGCGCGGCGACTTCGCCAGCGCAAGCGTCGGCAACGGCATCGAGCGAAAGCGAGGCGCAGGGCTATTCCTTCAAGAAGAAACTGGACGAGCCGGGCGGTGGTGCAATGGATTTCACCTACACCTGGCCTGCCAAGGTGAGTGCGGAACCCGAACTCGCAAAGCAGCTGGGCGAACACCGCGAAAAGATGCTGCGGACCGTCACCGACGACTGGAACGTGATGATCAAGGATTGTCCGCCTGATGCCGTGTCCTGCCGAAACAGCAGCTATTCGAACGAATATGCAGTGGTCGCCGACCTGCCGCGCTTCCTCAGCCTGTCGAACATGCTCTACACCTATACCGGCGGTGCGCATGGGCTTTACGGCAAGGATTCCTCGATCTGGGACCGCGAGGCCAAGGAACTGCTCGATCCCACCGAACTGTTCACATCCCGGGCTGCGATCCATGGCGCCATCTCGAAGCGTGCCTGCGCCGGGCTCGACCGCGAGCGGCTGAAGCGCCGGGGCGGGGAAATTCCCGACAGCTATGGCGAATGGCCGAACAATTGCCCCGGCATAGAGGAAACCGTCCTGTTCGTCGGTTCGTCCAACGGCAAGACCTTCGACCGGCTTGGCGCCTATTACGGTCCCTATGTCGCGGGCGCCTATGCCGAAGGGGATTACGAGATCAACCTGCCAGTGGATGCTGCGGTGATTAAGACGGTCAAACCGGAATACGCGCGCTATTTCAGCGTGAAGCGCTGAACGCTCGCAATTTGCGGGCAGAAGCACTAGATAGCCCGCATGCACCAGTACCAGATCGTCGAAGACTCAGACACCGTCTATCGTGACGGGACCATCAAGCTGCACGGACCGGAAGGGTTCGAGGGCATGCGCAGGGCGGGCCGCTTGGCCGCCGAAATCCTCGACGAACTGACCACTTTCGTGCAGCCCGGCGTCACCACCGCGCAGATCGACGATCTCGTCCGCACGATGACGCTGGACGGCGGCGCGGTCCCCGCAACGCTCGGCTATCGCGGTTACACTCACAGCTGCTGCACTTCGATCAACCATGTCATTTGCCACGGCATTCCG
This sequence comes from Altererythrobacter epoxidivorans, assembly GCF_001281485.1. NCBI lineage: Bacteria > Pseudomonadati > Pseudomonadota > Alphaproteobacteria > Sphingomonadales > Erythrobacteraceae > Altererythrobacter > Altererythrobacter epoxidivorans. Next base: position 1,824,694 of record NZ_CP012669.1, on the reverse strand, counting down.
GGCGACAAGGCGCTGAAGGACGGCGATATCGTAAATATCGACGTGACCCCGCAGCTTGACGGATGGCACGGCGACACCAGCCGGATGTATTTCGTCGGCGAACCGGCGATCAAGGCGAAGCGGCTGGTCGAAGTGACCTATGAATGTCTGATGCTGGGGATCGAAGCCGCAGCCAAACCGGGCGCGCGGCTTGGCGATATCGGCGCTGCGATCGAGGAACACGCTCGCCAGTTCCGCTATGGCGTCGTCCGCGAATTCTGCGGTCACGGCCTGGGCAAGCTGTTCCACGATGCACCCGAAGTCGTGCACGCAGCAAAGGCGGGGACTGGTCCGGAACTGAAGCCGGGCATGTTCTTCACCATCGAACCGATGATCAACACCGGCAAGCCATGGGCCAAGATCCTGGGCGACGGCTGGACTGCGGTGACGCGTGACAAGTCGCTATCGGCGCAGTTCGAACACTCGCTCGGCATCACCGAGGACGGGGTCGAGATTTTCACCGAAAGCCCCAAGGGCCTGCACAAGCCGCCCTACGCCTAGGTTTCGCGAGCTGCCCTGATCGCGGCACCTGCTGCGAAGGGCGCGGCGGCGAACAACACCAGGCTGATTGCTCCTGCGAAACCGACGCTCGAGGCATCGCCCCGGGCGAGCGCCCCCGCACCGAAGATCAGGATAGGCAGGGCGAGCGGGATCAGCAGCAGGCCTGACAGTGCAGCACCAGCGCGAAGGCTGGCGGTAAGAGCCGCAATCATCAGCCCGATGGCGGCGAGGCCCGGCGTTCCGGCCAGCAGTCCCAGCAGCAGCAGGTGCAGCGTCTGCCCTTCGAGGTTGAGCAAGGCCGCGGCGGGAAAGGTCGCGAGGATGAGGAGCGGACCGAAGCTGATCCAGTGCGCCAATAGCCGCGCTGTCATCACCAGTTCCTCGCTCGCCCCGCGCAGCTTCAATTGGTCGAACACGCCCAGCGTAATGTCCTCCTGCACCAGCCGGTCGAGCGGCAGGATCGCTGCAAGCAGGGCGGCAATCCAGACCACCCCGCCGCCTGTGCGCGCAAGCAGGTTCGCATCCGGCCCGACCGCAAAGGGATAAAGCATCGCCACGGCGAGGAAGAACAGCAGCGGCAGCGCCGCGCCGCTTCCGGCGAAGGGGAACAGGCGCGACAGGTCGCGGCGGAGCAGCGCGATCATCATGCCGCGTATTCCTCCAGCGCCAGTTCGCGCAGCCCTTCGATCGCGACAGGCTGGTGCGAGGCGATCACCGCCAGGCCGCCTGCCTTGCAATGTCCGGCAACCAGTCCTTCGACCATTGCGACGGCATCACGATCGAGCCCGTTGAGCGGTTCGTCGAGCAGCCAGATCGGTGCGCCTTGCGACATGAGCCGTGCCAGCGCCGCACGCTTGCGCTGGCCGGTCGAAAGGTAGCGCACCGGGATATCGAGCAGCGGTTCGAGCCCCAGCGCAGTCAGTGCTTCACCGTCGGTTGCTGCTCCGTCGATCCCTCGCCAGAAATCGAGCGTCTTGCCGAGCGGCAATTCCGGGTCGAGTGCGGGGCGTTCATCGACCAGCCCGATCATCCCCTTGCTTGCCACTTTTCCTGCAAAGGGCGTCAGCAATCCGGCGACGATTCTCAGCAGGCTGGACTTGCCTATCCCGTTGGCCCCCGTGACGTGCAGCGCCTCGCCCGAATTCACCGACAGCGACAGGCTGCGGAACAGGACGCGGTCGCCCCTGCGGCAAGCGAGATCGGTCGCAACAAGGCGGGGCTGACCAGGGTCGTTCATTGCGCGATGCGATAGAGGCTCCGGTGCGACGCGCCAAGTGCGCGTTTTTCACTTGTGATGGGCGGCTTTGCACCGCAGTCTCGCCCGTGAACGGCTTCTGGGGGGAAGGTAATGGGGCAGGACAACAGGCTTCTGCGGGTACTCGGTCTGGGCTTTGGCCTCGCTGCCGTGATCGGCGCAGTGGTCGGCCAGGGCATCCTGCGTGCGCCCGGCGTGGTCGCCGATGCGACCGGATCGCCCGAAGTGATCATCGGCCTGTGGATTGCCGGCGCGCTGATCGCCATGGTGAGCGCGCTACCCTATGCAGAACTGGGCGCGGCAATCCCCAGGGCAGGGGGGCAGTTCGCCTTCATCCACCGCGCGCTGGGCGACCGAATGGCACTTGCCGCGGCATTTGCCACCATGTTCCTGCAGGTCACGACGATTGCCATGCTGGGCTTTGTCACAGGTGAATTTCTCGTCCGGCTGGGCGTAGGCGGCGGCAGGCTGGGACCGGTCGAGATGGGACTCGTCGTCACGGTCCTCTTCGCACTGCTCAACGCCAGCGGCACCCGGTCGAGCGGGGCGAGCCAGATCGCCTTCTCGACGCTCAAGGGGCTGGTGCTGGTGGGATTGATCGTGGCGCTGTTTGCGGGCGAGGCGGTAGAGCCGGTCGAAACCACGCCGATTGTCCGGTCGGGCCTGCTGGCCATGGGCACCGCCATCCTCGTGATCAACAACACCTACAACGGCTGGTGGGAAGTGGTCTATTACGGCGAGGAAATGCGCGATCCCGGACGGCAGGTCCCGCGCGCATTGTTTGGCGGCATCATCTCGGTCGCGGTGATCTATGTCCTGCTCAACCTCGCCATGCTCCACGTCCTTACGCCCGACCAGATGGCGGGATCGAATCTCGTTGCAGCGGATGCCGCCGGAATGGTCTTCGGCGAACGGGGCGATTACTTCCTGACCTTGTTCGGGGTCCTGTCGGTCGGCGCGATCACCAACCTCCAGATCATGTCTGCGGCGCGGGCGCATTATGCGATGGCGCGGGCGCGCATCCTGCCGGAATATTTCGCGAAGGTGGACAAGCGCGGAACGCCGCTGCGGGCGATGGCTCTGGCGACGGCGATTGGGGCATCCTTCATCCTCACCGGCACTTACCAGGCGCTGTCGAGCATGACGGTTTCGATCGGGCAGGGGCTGATTGTGCTGGTGATGCTAAGCGTCATTGCGCTTCGCCGGAAGGAACCCGACCTCCACCGGCCGTTCCGCATGCCGCTATATCCCGCCAGCATCGTCTTCGCACTGGCGATGGCGAGCAGCCTGCTGATAGTATTCATCGTGCAGGACCCGCTCTACAGTCTTTCGGGCTTCATCGTCGTCGCGGTGCTGTGGGTGCTGTTCCGCCACGTGCTGAAACGCCGCGTTGTCCTCGCCGCAATCGATGATGTAGAGGGCGGCGCATGAGCATTGCCAAACTGACCGAAGCCGAGCGTGATGCGCTCCTGTCCGATCATCGCCAATGGAGCCTTGCCCGCGACGGGGCCGCGATAGAGCGCAAGTTCGCCTTTGCCGATTTCAGCGAGGCCTGGGGCTTCATGAATCGTGTCGCGCTGATCGCGGAAAAGCACGACCACCATCCCGAATGGTTCAACGTCTACAACCGGGTCGAAATAACGCTGACGACGCATGACGCCGCGCCCGAAAGCGGCGGCGCCCTGTCGGCACGCGACGTGAAGATGGTCGAGGCGATCGAAGCCCTTCTGGGCTGATTACTGGCCCAGCGGCTTCAGGTTCCGGCGCGCCATCTTGCGGGCACGGCCCGGCATCCAGCGCTTCGCGAAATTTAGCCGTTTTGCCGTCTTGCCGACAAGATAGTGCAGCTCGTCGCCGTGCACTGCGTCCCACACTGCCTTGGCGACTTCGCTGGCCGGTGTGATTTCCAGACCCGCTTCGGTAACGCGGGTGCGGATCAGCTCGTTCGACCCGCGGCTTCCCGTGCCGTCAAGCAGCGGCGTGTCGATGAAGGACGGGCAGATCGAAGCAACCGTGATCCCGTCATCTGCCCATTCGGCGTCTAGGCTTTCGGTCACGGCGCGAACACCGAACTTGGTCGCGCAATAGATGCTCATGCCGCCCGTGCCCATGATCCCGGCAGCGCTCGATGTGTTGATCAGGGCTGAGCCGGGCGCGGTCTTCTTGAGATAGGGATAGGCCGCCTGAGCGCCGTAAATGACGCCGCGGAGGTTTACGTCGAGGCAGCGATCGATCTCGTCCTGCTCCATCCCGGCGAGTTCACCGCCCGATCCGACACCGGCATTGTTGAATACGACATCGATCCGGCCACCGGCCGCGGTGGCGAAAGCTTCCAGCGCTTCGTCCCATTGCTTGCGATCGCGCACGTCCAGCTTGTGGGAATAGGAAAAGCCGCCCGGCAGCAGTCCTTCGGTGTCGCGCATGCCCTGTTCGTTGACGTCACCGAGGCCGACGAACCAGCCGCGTTCGGCAAAATAGATCGCGGTTTCACGGCCGATGCCCGAACCGCCGCCGGTGATGAAAATTGCTTTCCTAGTGCTCACTTTGCTCTCCCCAGGCACAAAAAGGCCGCGCAAGGTGCGTAACCCCGCGCGGCCCCTTTGTCAGCTATTAACATCAATGTCAGTCGGCAATTGCGCCCGACAGACCCTGGACGTAATTCGCACCTTCCACGATCTGGGCGGTCGAATTGCCGACCGTCCCGCCGAGCGGCTCCGCGCGTCCGCCAAGGCAGGTCGCGAGGAAGTTCTCGGTAATCGCGTTGAAGGCGATGTTGTTGGCCGGCTTGGCAAAACCATGCCCTTCGTCGGGATAGAGGACGTAGGTCACCGGAATGCCCTTGGCCTTCATTGCCTCGACGATCTGGTCGCTTTCGGCCTGGTTCACGCGCGGATCGTTGGCGCCCTGTCCGATCAGCAGCGGCTTCACGATCTTGTCCGCCTTGTAGAGCGGGCTGGCGGCCTTCAGCTTGGCGAGCCCTTCCTCGGTCGCCGGATTGCCCATGCGTTCGTGGAACTGGGCGATCATCGGTTCCCAATAGGGCGGGATCGACGACAGCAGAGTTTCCAGGTTCGAAGGGCCGACGATATCGACACCGCAAGCAAACTTGTCGGGCGTGAAGGTCAATCCGGCCAGTGTCGCGTAGCCGCCATAGGAACCGCCCATGATGGCGACCTTGTCGCTGCTGGTGATGCCCTTCGCGATGGCATAATCGACCGCGTCGATCAGGTCGTCATGCATGGCGAGGCCCCACTGCATGTTCCCGGCATTGATGAAATCCTTGCCGAAACCGGTCGAGCCGCGGAAGTTGACCGACATCACCGCATAGCCGCGGTTGGCGAGCCACTGGTGATAGCTGTTGTAGCCATAGCCGTCGCGCGCCCAGGGTCCGCCGTGGACCATCAGCACCATCGGCACGGCTTTGTCCGGAACGCCGTCGCCATTGCTGTCGCTGCCAGGCGGCAGGGTCAGGTATGAGGGCAGGGTCAGCCCGTCGCGGCTCTTGATTTCGAGCGGATGCATCGGCTGGAGCGGTGCGCCCTCCAGCTCCGGTCGCGTGGTGTAGAATTCGTCCAGCGTCCCGGCCTTGCGGTCGTAGATATAGGTGCGGGTCGGCGCGGTCAGCGGGTCGTTCCAGACGATCCACTTGCTGTCGTCATCGGTGCGCGACTGGACGCCGAAATCGCCGTCGAGCTTGCTGTCGAGGAAGGCCAGCGCCTTGCCGATTTCAGGGTCGATCGCGGTCCATTCGGTGGTCAGGTAGGTGAAGCTATAGGCTTCGATCTCACCAGTCTTCGGATCGGACATGGCACCGCCGATATCCGCCTTGTCGTTCTGGGCAATGATGCGTTTTTCGCCGGTGGCGACGTCCTGTGCGATCAGCGCGGCGGTGTTACGGCCACGGCTGTCGATCCAGTACATTGTCTTGCCATCGGTGGTGAAACCGGCGGGCTGGGTGGTCAGCGAATCTTCGAGCGTTGTGGTGTCGCTCGGCGTCTCGGCAATTTCGCCGTCGGTAATGGGGAAGAAGTCCATGCCGCCCGCTGCATTCGGGCGGATGGCCATGCGCAGCGTCAGGTTGTCGTCGGCAAGGAAGCCTGCATAAGCGTTGTTTTCCATCACCAGTTCCAGCTCGCCCGTGTTGAGGTCGAGCAGGTAGGCGTCATGGAAACGCGCATCGCGGTTGTTGAGGCCGACGAGGATCTTGTCGCGGATCGTTTCCGAAGTGCCCATCACCTGGACGCGGGTCTTCTCGAACGGGGTAAGGGTGGTTTCCTTGCCGGTTTCAAGGTCGATCCCGTAAAGCAGGAAGTTCTCATCCCCGCCCTTGTCCTGCACGTATAGCAGGCTCTGCGAGTCGGGTGCCCAGAAATACTGGCGGATCGGACGATCGGTCGACGATGTCATCGCCCTGGCCGCGTCGGGATTGTCGGCCGGTGCCATCCATACGTTGAGCACGTCGTCCTTCGGCGCAAGCCAGCTCAGCCATTTGCCGTCCGGGCTGAGGCGTCCGGCGGAGCGGGTCGGATTGCCGAACAATGCATCGCGCGAGATAAGTTCGGCTTCTGCAGGAACGGTGGCGGCATTTGCGGTCATTGGCGGCTCTTCTTGATAGGTGGTGCAGGCGGATAGAAGGCCAGCGGCCATCGCAGGGACTGCGACGCGGGCCAGAAGCTTCGAATTGAGCATGTTGGATTCTCCCCTGATTCCGGTTGCGAAATTCGTGTGTTATTTGGCTAACACAGTTTGACGCGTGAGGCAAAGTTTCCTTTTTAAAGCGCTGGGTTGGCGTAAAAATGCCAGGTAAAGATGGCCATCGCGCCCCGGTGCGGGGCCCAGGCCTCGCCAATCGCACGCGCTTCTTTTTCGGACGGGCGTTCTTCCAGTTCGAGCAGGCGCTTGACCCCCTCTTGCACGGCGAGATCGCCAGCGGGCCAGATGTCGGCGCGCCCTTCGGCAAAGAGCAAGTAGATCTCGGCCGACCAGCGCCCGATGCCCTTGATGCGGGTCAGTTCCGCAATCGCTTCCTCGTCATCGGAAGGTAGGCTGTCGAAATCGAGATCGCCGCTGGCGACCAGTTCGCACAGGCTGCGGGCATAGCCCTGTTTTTGCCGGGACAGGCCGCAGGCACGAAGCGTATCGAAATCGCGTTCGAGCACGCAGTGCGGGGTAAAGTCCTCACCTAGCTCTGCCTCCAGCTTGTTCCACATCGACGATGCTGCAGCTACCGAGACCTGCTGTCCGACGATGGTGCGAAGCAGGGTCTTGTAGCCGGTCGGGCGAATGCGTTCTTCCGGATATCCGACGCGCTCCAGCGCGGCTGCAATGCGCGGCTCCCGCTGCGCCAGTTCGTCCAGCGAGCTGCGGATTTGTCCTGCCGTCAACCCCACTCGCATCTCCCCCCGCTTGCAAATTGGCGCGCCAGACCTTAGCGAACCGCGCAAATAGCAGATAGGGGCCGTGACCGGACCCGCCAAGAAGGAAGCGAAATTAGATGCCCAAGCTGATTGTCACTACCCGCGAAGGCGAAACTTCCGAAATCCAGGTCGATGATGGCCTGACCGTGATGGAAGCGATCCGCGACAATGGTTTCGACGAATTGCTGGCCCTGTGCGGTGGCTGCTGTTCCTGCGCGACGTGCCACATCCATGTCGATCCGTCCTTCAAGGACAAGCTGCCCGCGATGAGCGAAGACGAGGACGATCTGCTTGAAAGTTCCGACCACCGGAACGAGAATTCGCGCCTGTCGTGCCAGATCCCGTTCACCAGCGATCTCGACGGCCTCAAGGTAACTATCGCGGATGAAGATTGATCTTCATTGCGGCGAAAGGCGCGAATGCCTAATTCGTCGTCCATGAATATCACGAAGCCTTTCGGCTCGACGCTCGATCTTATCGGAAATACGCCGCTCGTCCTGTTGAAGGGGCCGAGCGAGGCTGCCGGATGCGAAATCTGGGGCAAGTGCGAATTCGCCAATCCCGGCGGTTCGGTAAAAGATCGCGCCGCGCTGTACATCATCCGCGATGCCGAGAAACGCGGCGACCTGAAACCCGGCGGAACCGTCGTCGAAGGGACCGCCGGTAACACCGGTATCGGTCTGGCGCTGGTCGCCAATGCGCTCGGCTACAAGACCATCATCGTCATGCCCGACAACCAGTCCAAGGAGAAAATGGACACGTTGCGGGCGCTGGGCGCGCAACTGGTCCTGGTCCCGCCGACGAAATATGCCGATCCCAATCACTTCCAGCATGTCTCGCGCCGCATGGCGGAAGAGACCGAAGGCGCGATCTGGGCCGGGCAGTTCGACAATACCGCCAATCGCAAGGCCCATATCGAAGGCACGGCGCAGGAGCTGTGGCAACAGCTGGATGGCAGGATCGACGGTTTCACCTGCGCGGCAGGGACGGGCGGTACCATTGCCGGCGTCGGCATGGGGCTGAAGGAGCTGGACGAAAACGTCCGCATCGCCCTGACCGATCCGCATGGAGCCGCGCTCTACAATTACTATGCCGAAGGCGAGTTGAAGGCCGAAGGGTCTTCGGTCGCAGAAGGCATCGGGCAGGGCCGCATTACCGGAAACCTCGAAGGTGCACCGATCGACACGCAGTTCCGGATCTCGGACGAGGAAGGACTGCACTGGGTCGCGCGCCTGTTGCGCGAAGAGGGCCTGTGCCTGGGTCTCAGCTCGGGCATCAATGTTGCCGGAGCGATCGAAATGGGCAAGCAGTTCGTGGCCGAAGGGCGCAAGGATGCGCGCATCGTGACAGTGCTGTGCGACAGCGGCTTCCGCTATCTCTCGACGCTCTACAACGCCGACTGGCTGCGCTCGAAAGGCCTGCCGGTGTTCGACTGGCTCGACGCGGCGTGATAGGCTGAACCTCGCTATGGCGAAAAAGCCCTTCTTTTCCTTGCTCGGCCCCGATGAAGAACGGGCTGTCCCGGCACCGCTCGGTGGCTCGCGGGCAGAGGCGATGCACCGCCTGCAGGTCGGTCTGACCGGGCTTGGCGGGATGATCCTTCTGGTCGGGCTGGCCAGCGTCATACAGGATCGCGCTCGCGTGGCGGATTCGCTATCCGTTCCCGAAGCAGCGCCGACGACCGAACCGAGTGCTTCTGCGCCGCTGAGCGATCCGCTGGCAGATGCTGGCGTTGTTCCGGACCTTCCGGCAGAGCCCGATGCCAATCCGCAGCATCAGGCGACGCAGGCGCCTGCGGACGGTGCCCAGGCGAATGGCAATGCCTCGCCGCAATAGGCTGGTCGCGGCGTTGTTCGTGGCGGTCGCTCTGGCGGTCGGCGCCTATGCCCTCTTCGCCAATGGCACTCTGAACGAACCGGACGAGCAATGGGCCGAGCGTGAGCCCATGGGGCTGATGACCAGCCTGCCGATCTATTGGGGCGAGGGCGCCGATATGGCGACGATTGCCTCGGGCGATGCACCCCATCCGTGGATGCGCGGGGTGATCGAGCGTCACTATCTGATCCAGCCTCTCGATGCACTCGGCGCGGACATTGACCCCTCGGCAGATGCGCCGCCGGCCAATCCCCTCGCGGGAATGGAGCGGCTTGCGATCATCCAGCCGCGAAGCATCAGTCCGGCCGACAATGCTGCGCTGGACGAATGGGTGCGCAAGGGCGGAAAGCTGCTTCTCGTGCTCGACCCGATGTTGTCGGGACGGTACGATTATTCGCTGGGCGATCCGCGCCACCCGACCGTTTCCGCATTGATCCCGCCCGTCATGGCGCGGTGGGGCCTGATGATGCAATATGACGACAGCCAGTCATTCGACGTTCGTATGGTCGATGCTGTCGGTGACCAGATACCGACCGTCATGGCCGGCGAACTCCTCCCGTTCGGCGAAGACGGCGATGAGGGCAGGGCGGATTGCACGATCAAGCCTGGCGGCGTCGTGGCGGTTTGCACAGTCGGCAAAGGGCGGGCGACCATCGTTGCGGATGCCGCGATGTTCGAACAACCGGGCAGCGAGGGAGTTGGCGACGACACGATCCTCGCCCTGCTCGACGCAGCATTCGGCTGACGCTTTCGATCGGCGGAATCGTCAATCAGGGATTTTGCGGGAAATCGACTCGAAAACGGCGAGTCGAACCCGATTTCCATCATATTTCAGCCTATTGCGGGGTTATTCTCAATCTCGGTCCATGTTGTGAGGTTAAATCAGACATACTTAAAACATATGTAAATCAGTTATTTACCATCTTATCCCGCATAATCCCGTAAAATTCCCTTCCATCCCCGCCATGCCCGCGATATGACGGCTCTCCATCGGACATGAAGTTTGTCGTGGTGTCCAAGCGAAAGCTGGGTGCGCTGCCCGCCCTTGTGCGCTGGCGGCCGCGGGGAAGTCATGTCTGCGACAGGGGAAATTCCGGCCAGGGGCCGGTACGGGGTGGAGACCGGGGAAGTGTCTTTCGGAGGGTACAGCGGACAAGCTTATTCGCCTGCAGGCGATAAGAGCCGCTTTGTGCTGCCTCCCCTGTTCCGCAAGGCCGTGAAGGAAAGCTCCGACGGCCGCGTCCTCTGCCTTGCCAAGCACGAACGCTGGAACTGCCTCGTCGGCTTCGGCCTGTCCCGCAAGAGCGAACTCGACGCGCAGCTCGACCGCGAGGAAGAGCGCGCCATCCGCATGCAGCTGGATTTCGACCGCGACATGCGCGCGATGCAGCTGTTCGGTTTCGTCGAAATCCCCTTCGACGACAGCGGCCGTTTCATCATGCCCGACCATCTCCGCTCGCTCGCCAATGTCGAGGACGGACTCTATTTCCAAGGCGCCGGACGCTTCTTCACGATCTGGAACCCGGCCGAGCTGGAAGCCATGGGCAAGGACTGGGAAAGCGCGCAGGCCGCCTGCGCCAACCTCGTCGCGGAAGCCAATGCCAAGGGCCAGAAGAAGGGAGCGTCCAAGTGACCGGCGACGCACCCCATATTCCTGTCCTGCTCGATGAAGTCATCCAGGCGCTCGATCCCAAACCGGGCGACGTCATCGTCGACGCCACTTTCGGTGCCGGCGGCTATACCCGCGCGCTGCTCGACCGCGGCGCAACCGTTCACGCCTTCGATCGCGACCCATCCGCGATCGCCGAAGGCCGCGGATGGACAGAGGCGCGTTCCACCCCTCCGCGCCTTGTGCTCCATCCGCGGCGTTTTTCGGAAATGGTCGACTCGCTTGCCGAGGCAGGTGTTGCACAGGTCGATGGCGTTGCGATGGACATTGGCGTCAGCTCGATGCAGCTCGACCAGGCCGAACGCGGTTTCGCATTTTCTGCCGATGGTCCGCTCGACATGCGCATGAGCGGCGAGGGCATGACGGCTGCCGATTTCGTGAACAGCGCCGATGCCGACGAAATCGCCGATGTGCTCTACGAATATGGCGAGGAACGCCAGTCGCGCCGCGTCGCGCGCGCTATCGTCGCCGCTCGTCCGCTCGAAACGACCGGCGACCTTGCCCGCGTGGTGCGCAAGGCGCTGGGTCACAAGCCGACCGACAAGAAAGATCCGGCGACCCGCAGCTTCCAGGCGATCCGCATCCATGTGAATGACGAGCTGGGCGAACTGCGCACCGGCCTTTCTGCCGCCGAACAGATGCTGCGTGCCGGCGGACGTCTTGCTGTCGTCAGCTTCCACAGCCTCGAAGACCGGATCGTGAAGCGTTTCCTGCGCGATGCCTCGCAGCGGGGTGGCGGATCGCGCCACATGCCGCAGGTCGAAACCGATCCGGCCGCGTTCGAGCATGTCTCGAAAGCCATTCGCCCCTCGCAGGCGGAAATCGATCGCAACCCGCGCGCGCGTTCCTCGACGCTGCGCCACGCAGTGCGCACCGCAGCGCCCGCACGGAAGGAGGCGGCATGATCATTTCGGGTAGTCGTCTTCGCCAGATCGGCTGGGCCGCTGCGCTGATGGCGTGTTTCGGCCTGTTCCTGGCGCTCAGCTTCCGGGTCCATGCGGTGAAGAGCGAGGTGCAGCTTGCCGAGCGTGAGATCATCGCGCTGAAGCGCGAGACACTCGAGCTCGAAACCGAATTCCAGGCCCGTGCCAGCCAGCGCCAGCTCGCCAACTGGAACGCTGTCGAGTTCGGATACGAAGCTCCGCGTGCCGACCAGTATCTCGAAAACGAACGCCAACTCGCCAGCCTCGGTTCGCCGCGCGGTCCGGGTGCGCCGACACCGATCCGCGTCGCCCGTGCAGAGCTCGCAAGTGCCGATAGCGATGCACCACGCATGGTTTCGCCGGTCACCGGCAAGCCGGTCGAATTGGCCGTCGCCCGCCAGGTAGAGGAAGGTCAGGGCTTTGCCGGTGCCTTTGCCGACCTGCTGTCCGAAGCGACCCCGGTCGGAACCGCCAATGCCCGCACGGTCCTCGCCGCAGAGGTCCGCGAATGAATGCCTTGACGGCCAGCGCGGCAATCCAGGCTGGCAGGGTTCAACTGGTAACTTTCCGGCGCCAGTCGCTGACCATGGCGCGCTGGCGCGCCCTGTGGGTCGCGCTGGTTTTCGCACTTGTCGCTCTGGTCGCGATCATGCGCATCTTCTATCTCGGTTTCGCCGACCGCGCCCCGTCACGCACGTCGCTCGAAGACGCGCTGCTGCCGCCGCGCGGCGAAATTACCGACCGCAACGGCCAGCCGCTGGCCCGCGCCTTTCCCGCCTATGCGCTGTGGTACAATCCCAAGGCTTTGGGCGATGAAGGCACGCCGCTGGTAAAATCGCCGCAACAGGTCGCAAGCGAACTCGTTTCCATCTTCCCTTCGCTCGACGAGGCTGAACTTGCCTCGCGCCTCGCATCGGGCCGCGCGGGCTATATCCGCCGCCGCGTGCTTCCCGAAGAAGCGAACCGGGTGCAGGAAATCGGCGAACTCGCGCTCGAAATGCCGCGCGAGACCGATCGCCATTATCCGCAAGGTTCGATGGGTGCACACGTGCTCGGCTATGTTGCTGCTGACGGACACGGCCGTGTGGGCATGGAACAGGTGCTGGACAAGCAGCTGAACGATCCGGCGCTGCGCGGCGACAGCATACCGCTTTCGATCGACGTGCGCGTGCAGGGTGCCCTCGAAGACGAACTTCGCCGCGGCATGCTGGCGGTCAGCGCAATGGGCGCTGCCGGTATCGTCCTCGACGTCGACACCGGAGAAGTCCTTGCGCTCGCATCCCTGCCCGAATTCGACCCCAACCGGATCGACGAGCAGGGCGAGAAATACATGTTCAACCGGGTGACGAACCAGGTTTACGAACTAGGTTCCACCTTCAAGCCGCTGTCTGTCGCGGCCGCGATCGATGCCGGTGTCGTGCGCGATTTCAGCAAGCGCTGGAATGCGGAACCGGTCAAGGTCGGGCGTTTCAGCATCAAGGACAGCCACTTCATGGGCTCGAGCCTGAATGTGCCCGAAGCGCTGATCCACTCGTCCAATACCGTCACTGCCCGTGTCGCCGACGAGCTGGGCCCAGAGCGCCTGCGCCAGACGATGATCGACCTGGGGATGAACGAGCGCCCTTACATCGAACTGCCCGCCCGCGGATTTCCGATCTGGCCGGGTGAAGACTGGCCGCGCTTGCGCAACATGACGGTCAGCTATGGTCACGGTATTGCCGTCACGCCGCTCCACCTCGCCAGCGCCTATGCTGCGATGGTCAATGGCGGGATCTGGCGTCCGGCGACGATGCACAAGATCGAGCCGGGCAAGGCCCCGCGCGGTCGCCGCGTGTTCAAGGCTTCGACCTCTTCGCGCATGCGCCAGCTGCTCCGCATGATCGCCGTCTATGGCACCGGTCGCAACGCTAATGCTCCGGGCTACAGGGTCGGCGGCAAGACGGGTTCGGCGGAAAAGCCGGGCGCAAACGGTTACAAGAAGAGCTCGCTGGTCTCGACCTTTGCTGCGGCATTCCCGATGGACCGCCCGCGCTATGTCGTCATCGCCATGCTCGACGAACCGCGCGGAACCGTGGCCAGCTCTTTCCAGCGTACGGCAGCATGGAACGCGGCTCCGATCGTCGGGCGCCTCGTGCCCCGCATCGGGCCGATCCTGGGTGTCCGGCCGGATAACACGCGCGATGTCGATATTTCGGACCTGAAACCCCTGATCCCGGAGGCGCGCAAGTGAAGCTTGGCGTACTGGCAGATCAGGCTGCGATTTCATTGCCGTCAGGAAGCGATGCCGAAGTAACCGGCTTTGCGATCGACCACCGCAAGATTGCGCCCGGAACCGTTTTCGGCGCCTTCCGCGGTGCGCGTTTCAACGCCGAGGATTTCATTCCCGCTGCGATCGAGGCTGGCGCCGTAGCCGTAGTCGCCCGCCCGGAAGCCAGTGTCGAAGGCGCGATCCATATTGCAGAGGACGAACCGCGCCGCGCATTCGCCCGGCTCGCGGCCAAGTTCTTTACCCCCGTTCCCGAATGCATCGTCGCGGTCACCGGCACCAACGGCAAGACCTCGACAGTGGAAATGACCCGGCAGATCTGGCGGATGTGCGGCGAACGCGCGGCCAGTATCGGCACGCTCGGTGTGACGACCCCCGACGAAAGCGTGTCGACCGGCCTTACCACGCCAGACATCGTGACCTTCCTGTCGAACATGAGCGGACTTGCGCGCGAAGGCGTCAGCCATGTTGCCTATGAAGCGTCGAGCCACGGACTTTCGCAATATCGCAACGAAGGCGTCCCCGTCCGCGCTGCCGCTTTCACGAACTTCAGCCGCGACCACCTCGATTACCACAAGGATATGGAGGATTACTTCGCGGCCAAGATGCGCCTTTTCGACGAGGTCGTCGACGACGGCGGAACCGCAATCATCTGGCATGGCGAGGAAAATAGCGAGTGGACTCGCCGCGCCATCGAGCATGCGCAAAAGCGGGCGCTGCGCGTGCTCACGGTGGGCGAGCGGGGCGAATACATCCGCCTCGCCGCCCGTACACCGACGCAATTGGGCCAGGATCTCGAAATCGAGTTCGAAGGCGAAACACGCAAGCTACGGCTGCCGCTGATCGGTGCCTACCAAGTCGCAAACGCGCTGGTTTCCGCGGGGCTCGCCATGGCGACGGGCAAGTCCGCATCGCAGGTGTTCGATGCAGTGGGCAGGCTGCAACCGGTGCGCGGCCGACTTGAGCGGGCCGCGATCAGCGCCAGCGGCGCCCCGATCTACATCGACTATGCCCACACGCCGGACGCGCTCGAAGCGGCGATTGCGGCGCTGCGGCCCCATGTCGAAACCGAACGCGGAGGCAGGCTGATCACCGTATTCGGTGCGGGCGGCGACCGCGACCAGGGCAAGCGCGAACCCATGGGCAGGGCGGCATCCGAACATTCGGATGTGGTGATCGTCACGGACGACAATCCCCGTGGAGAGGATCCTGCCGCGATCCGCGCACAGGTCCTCGCAGGAGCGGGTGAAAACGCCCGCGATATCGGTGACAGGCGCGCCGCAATCGCGGCAGCGATTTCGGAGGCAGGCCCGCACGACATCGTGCTTGTTGCGGGCAAGGGACACGAACAAGGTCAGATAATCGGGTCGGGAGAAAACATGCGGGTCTTGCCGTTCGACGATGTTGAAGTGGCGCGCCAGTGCGCTGCACAAGGGGTGCAGGCGTGATGGCGCATGCTGCCCTGAAGGCGTGGCCGGTCGATGCGCGCGACAGCCTGCCGCTGGTGCTGTGGAGCGCGCGAGAAATCGCAGCTGCAACCGGCGGCACGGCCAGCCACGATTTCCAGGTTTCCGGTGTCGAAATGGATTCGCGCGATGTGCGCGGGGGTGATCTGTTCGTCGCGCTGAAAGGCGAAGCGATGGATGGCCACAAGTTCATCGCAAAGGCATTCGAAAACGGTGCGGTCGCTGCAATCGTCGATCGGCCGGTGGATTTCCCGCACATCCTCGTCGAAGACACGACCAAGGCGCTCCATGCCCTTGCCCACGCCGCACGCGAGCGCGCCTCTGCCGTCCGCATCGGGGTGACGGGATCGGTCGGCAAAACCGGTGTGAAGGAAGCGATCTTTGCCGCGCTCGACCGGTCGAGCCGGGGCGCGACCCATCGCAGTATCCGCAGCTACAACAACCATGTCGGCGTCCCCTTGACGCTGGCACGCATGCCCGCACGTTCCAAGTTCGGCGTGTTCGAAATGGGCATGAACCATGCTGGCGAGATCGACGTGCTGACGAAGCATGTCCGGCCCAATGTCGCGGTCATCACCACGATCGCGCCTGCCCATATCGAGAACCTGGGCAGTGAAGAGGCCATCGCCGATGCAAAGGCGGAAATTTTCGGGGGGCTAGAGCCCGGCGGTGTCGCGATCATCCCTGCAGACAGCCCCCATTACGCCCGGCTGAAGGAAGCGGCAGAACGGCACAATGCCACGACCGTTTCCTTCGGTCGTGCAGAATTCGCCGACGTGCGTCTGCTCGATGCGATCCCTTCGGCCAATGGCGGCTCGCTCGTCACGGCTGATCTTGGCGATACGCGCCTGTGCTATTCGGTGGCAGAGCCGGGCGAACACTGGATCACCAATTCGCTGGCCGTGATGGCAGCCGTTCGCGCGGCAGGCGGCGATCTCGGTTCTGCCGGCCTGGCACTTGCCGAAATGGGCGGGCTGAAGGGGCGCGGGGCGCGCCACAGCATTCCGGCACCCGGCGGCAAGGCGCTGCTGATCGACGAAAGCTACAATGCCAATCCTGCCAGCATGCGGGCCACCTTGCGCCAGCTGGGCCAGACGCCCGCGATGCGCCGCATTGCCGTGCTCGGCAGCATGAAGGAACTGGGCGATTTCGCACCCAGTTTCCATGCCCAGCTGATCGAGCCTCTGGTCGATGCAAAGATCGACCATGTCATCATGGTTGGCGAAGAGATGCGGAGCCTGGCACGGGAACTGGGGAAACAGGGCGGCATATTGCTTGGCAACCCGGGTAGCTTCGCCCATTGCGATACACCTGAGCAGGCGATTGCTGCGCTTGACGATTTTGGCATTGCGTCCGGCGATGCCATTCTCGTCAAAGGCTCCAACTCCATCGGCCTGGGCAGGCTGGTGGCACACTTTTCAGGCCGTGACGGATAACGGCCGGGACGACTGAATGCTTTATCTGATCGCCGAGTGGCTGGGTTTTGAAGGCGTTTTCAACCTAATACGCTACCAGACCTTTCGCGCTGGCGCGACGTTGATGACAGCGCTGATCTTCGGCCTCATCATCGGACCGCGTTTCATCAATCTGTTGCGTGTGCGCCAGGGCAAGGGGCAGCCGATCCGCGAGGACGGCCCCCAATCGCATCTGGCCAAACGCGGTACGCCCACGATGGGCGGGCTGATGATCCTGATTGCCCTCTCGTTCTCTCTGCTGTTGTGGATGGACTTGAAGAATCCGTTCGTCTGGGCGTGCCTCGCCGTGACGGTCGGCTTTGGCATCATCGGTTTCCTCGACGATTACGACAAGGTGACCAAGGCGAGCCACAAGGGCGTTTCGGGCAAGGTCCGCCTGCTGCTGGAATTCGCCGTGGCTGGCGTTGCTGCATGGATCATCGTCGGCCAGATCAACACCTATCTCTACGTCCCGTTCGTATCCGACCGCGCGATACCGCTGGGCCCGTTCTATTACCTGTTCGCCGCCACGCTGATCGTCGGGTTCGGCAATGCGGTAAACCTGACCGACGGGCTGGACGGGTTGGCGATCATGCCGGTGATTATCGCTGCGGGCACTTTCGCGATCATTTCCTACCTCGCTGGCCGTGCCGACTTTTCGAGCTATCTCGGCATTCCGCATGTTCCGGGTGCCGGTGAACTCGCGATCTTCTGTGCTGCCATCATGGGCGGGGGGCTCGCCTTCCTGTGGTTCAACGCCCCGCCGGCAGCGGTCTTCATGGGCGATACCGGCAGCCTCGCGCTGGGCGGCGCACTCGGTGCAGTCGCCGTTGCGAGCCATCACGAAATCGTTCTGCTGATCGTCGGCGGGCTGTTCGTGGCCGAAACCGCAAGCGTCATCATCCAGGTCTTCTGGTTCAAGCGGACCGGCAAGCGCATCTTCCGCATGGCGCCTATCCACCACCATTTCGAGCAGATGGGGTGGAGCGAAAGCAAGGTCGTCATCCGGTTCTGGATCATCTCCATCGTCCTGGCTCTGATCGGCCTCGCCACACTGAAACTGAGGTGATCTGACAGGTGATCACCTCTACCGCCTTCGCCGGAAAGAAGTACGCGGTCCTCGGGCTCGCGCGATCCGGCGCGGCAACGGTCGAAGCATTGCTGGCCAGCGGTGCCAGCGTCGTTGCATGGGACCGGCAGGACAATGCCCGCGCGCCGTTCGAAGGGCGGGTGACGCTCGCCGATCCGCTCGAAAGCGACCTGACGGGTTTCGACGGTGTCGTGGTTTCCCCGGGCGTGCCGCTCAACACGCATCCGATCAGCGCCCATGCAGCGAAATTCGGCGTGCCGGTGATCGGCGACATCGAACTGTTCGCTCTCGCGCGGCCTTCGCTCCCTTCTCACAAGGTTGTCGGCATCACCGGCACCAACGGCAAGAGCACGACGACCGCGCTGGTTCATCATATTCTGAAAGAGGCTGGCGTGCCGACCACGATGGGCGGGAACATCGGCCTGCCGATCCTGGGCCAGCCGCCACTTCCGGCAGGCGGCGTCTATGTGCTCGAGCTGTCGAGCTACCAGATCGACCTGACCTTAAGCCTCGATTGCGACGTCGCGGTGCTGCTCAACATCACGCCCGACCATCTCGACCGCTACGACGGCAGTTTCGAGAAATATGCGATGAGCAAGGCGCGGCTGTTCGACATGCAGTCGGAAGAGCATGCGAAAGTCTTTGCGGGTGAAGATGACTTTACCGCCGCCATTGCCGACACATTGCGTGATGAAAATCGTCCGCCGCAGTTTGCAGAACCGCTCGTGACCACCGCGCCGACGCTGCAAGGTCCGCACAATGCCCAGAATGCAGGGGCTGCGGCTGCCGTTTGCCAGGCTCTTGGCGTCGATCGGGCAGTCATCGAAGACGCATTCCAGTCCTTCGCCGGTCTTCCGCACCGGATGGAGCGTGTCGCCACACACAACGGCGTGCTGTTCGTCAACGACAGCAAGGCGACCAACACAGACAGCACTGCGCCTGCCCTGGCCGCCTATCCGCCCGAGAACGGCCGCCCGCGCATCCACTGGATCGTCGGCGGATTGCCTAAGGAAGACGGGCTCGGCCCGTGCGAACAGCACCTCGGCAATGTCGCTGCTGCCTATACTATCGGCGAAGCGGGTCCGCGTTTTGCCGAATTGCTCGAACCGCGCATGAAAGTGACGCGGTCCGAACTGCTGTGCGAAGCGGTGAAGGATGCGATGGAGGCGGCGCAGCCCGGCGATGTCGTGCTGCTTTCGCCTGCCTGCGCCAGCTTCGACCAGTTCCGCGACTACGAAAAACGCGGCGAATATTTCGCGCAAGTCGTCGCCGCGCTGGTGGATGCGCCAGCCGGAGTTCAGGCAGCCCTGGGCAAGGGAGACGAGGCATGAGTTCGCCGCGCCCCTATATCCCCAATCGCAAGGGCTTCAGCCTTTCGCAGGACCGTGTCCGCGGTCCGTGGAAGGACGAGCTGCGGATCTGGTGGCGTGAAATCGACAAGGTCGTGCTGCTGTTGATCGGAATACTGATGGCGATCGGTACGGCTGCCGTGGCCGCTGCATCGCCGGCGAGCGCCGAACGCCTGTCGACTTCGGCGGTCAGGCTCGATGAATTCATGTTCCTGAAGCAGCACCTCGTCTGGCAGACGCTGGGCATCGGCACGATGCTGGCTGCGTCCATGCTCTCGCGCGAGAATGCCCGCAGGTTGGGCATCCTGCTGGCGGCAGCGATGCTGGGCGCGCTGTTCCTCGTGCCGGTTATTGGCACAGAGGTGAACGGGTCGAAGCGCTGGATCAATCTCGGCATGCGCTTCCAGCCTTCCGAATTTCTCAAGCCCGGTTTCGCGATCCTGCTGTCGTGGATTTTGGCGTGGCGCTTGCGCGACCAGAACCTGCCCGTGCTTGGCGCGGCTAGCGGGGTCATGGCGCTGGTCGCCGCCCTGCTGATGATACAGCCGAACCTCGGCGATACACTGCTGTTCGGCGGGGTCTGGTTCGTGCTGATCCTGCTGTCCGGCGTATCGGTCCAGCGGATCAGTGCGCTCGTCGGCGTGGGCGTTGTCGGCCTGACGGCGGCATACTTCCTGTATGACAACGCGCGGCATCGCATCGACAGCTTCCTTGGCGGTGGGACCGCTTTCGACCAGGTCGACCTCGCAGAACGCACGCTGCTCGCTGGCGGTTGGACCGGCACGGGCCTGTGGCTCGGCATCCGCAAGATGAACCTGCCCGAAGCGCACACCGACTACATCTTCTCGGTCATTGGCGAAGAATTCGGACTGCTGATTTGCGCATTGGTCGTGCTGCTTTACCTCGCGATCCTGTTGCGCGTTCTGGTCCGCCTCGCTGACGAGGATAATTTGTTCGTGCTGCTCGCAGGCGCAGGACTGATCACGCAAATCGGCGGTCAGGCATTCATCAATATTCTCGTCAACCTTCAGCTTTTCCCGTCGAAGGGCATGACCTTGCCGCTGGTGAGCTATGGCGGCTCCTCCACCATCGCCGTTGCACTCACCGTGGGGCTGCTGCTGGCGATAACGCGTCGCAACCCCTACCTGCAGCGGGAAACCCCCGGCCTGTTCGAGATGCTGGGGCAGAAGGAGGAAGCTGCATGAGCGGCGATGTTCAAAGCCGCGCAGGCCGGCACTATGTTCTTGCAGCGGGCGGTACGGGCGGACACCTGATCCCGGCCTTTGCGCTCGCGACAGAGCTTGAGCGGCGCGGACACCACGTCGCGCTGATTACCGACGAACGCGGGGCGAATATTCCGGGCAAGCCGGACTTCCTGCCTGCCCATGTCCTGCCAGCTGGCCGCTTCGGCAAGAACCCGCTTCACTGGATCGGCGGTATCCGCGCAGTGCTCGAAGGCCGTTCAATGGCGCTGCGGCTGTTCGAAACCTTCCAGCCTTCCGCGGTCGTCGGCTTCGGCGGCTATCCCGCGCTTCCGGCAATGCTTGCCTCGACCTCGGCGGAAATTCCGACAGTGGTGCACGAACAGAACGCGGTTCTGGGCCGGGTGAACCGGTTGATGGCGGGCAAGGTCCAGGCCATCGCGACCAGCTATCCCGACGTAGCGCGCCTGAAGGAAAAGCAACGCATCAAGGTGGACCTGGTCGGAAACCCCGTCCGGGCAGAGGTGCTTACCTTGCGCGACGAGGATTTCCCGCCGTTTACCGAAGATGGCATCCTGCGCGTGCTCGTGACGGGCGGTAGCCAGGGTGCCAGCGTTCTGTCCGAAGTCGTCCCCGACGGCCTCGCCATGCTCCAGCCTGCGCTGCGCCAGCGCCTGCAGGTCACCCAGCAATGCCGGCCCGAGGATCTCGACCGGGTTCGCGAACGCTATCGCAATCACGACATTCCGGCTGAACTCGGAACTTATTTCGAGGATATGGAAACCCGCCTTGCCGATGCGCACCTGTTCATCGGGCGTGCCGGGGCATCGACCATCGCCGAACTCACTGCCGTTGGCCGCCCGGCCATCCTCGTCCCGCTGCCGATTGCGACCGACGATCACCAGGCCGCGAATACGCGCGAAGTGGTCAAGGCAGGCGGCGCACGCATGATCCGGCAGGATCGTTTCACGCCCAAGGAACTTGCCAAGCAGATCCAGGCGATGGCCCAGAACCCGGGCAGCCTTTCGAACGCTGCGCATGCTGCGTGGAACTGTGGCCGTCCCGACGCAGCGAAGAAGCTCGCCGAACTCGTCGAAAGTTTTGGCGGTGCCGAGATGATGGATGTGATCCGCATCGGCGCGAACAATGCACGCGGCGCCAGCCAGGGCGTGCCGGCCGGGCAGGGCGCAGGCTGTGAAAGCCACACGGAGATTTCAGAATGAGGGGCGTTCCTACCGATATCGGTATCATCCATTTCGTCGGCATCGGCGGGATCGGGATGTCCGGCATTGCGGAGGTCATGAACAACCTCGGCTACACCGTGCAGGGTAGCGACATGGCCGAAAGCCCGACGGTAGAGCGGCTGCGTTCGCAGGGCATTTCGGTCAGGATCGGACACGAGAAGGAAAACGTCGAAGGGGCGGCTGTCGTCGTGACCTCGACTGCGGTCAAACGGACCAATCCCGAAGTCGCCCATGCGCTGGAAAACCGCATCCCGGTCGTCCGCCGCGCCGAAATGCTCGCCGAACTCATGCGCCTCAAGTCGACTGTCGCGGTGGCAGGCACGCATGGCAAGACGACGACCACCAGCATGATTGCTGCTCTGCTCGATGCAGGTTCGATCGATCCCACTGTCATCAATGGCGGTATCATCGAACAGTACGGCTCCAACGCCCGCCTCGGTGACAGCGATTGGATGGTGGTGGAAGCCGACGAGAGCGACGGAAGTTTCCTGCGGCTCGACGGGACGATTGCGGTCGTCACCAATATCGATCCCGAGCATCTCGACCATTATGGCGATTTCGAAGGGGTGAAACGCGCCTTCGTCGAATTCATCCATAACGTGCCGTTCTATGGCGCGGCAGTGCTGTGCATCGACCATCCTGAAGTTCAGGCCGTTGTCGGTCAGGTGCGCGACCGCCGCGTGATCACCTATGGCTTTTCGCTGCAGGCGGACATTTGCGGTGTCAACGTGCGGCCCGATGCAGGCGGCAATATCTTCGACGTCATCATTCGCCAGCGCGGGGAAGAGGATCGCCGGATCGAAGGCGTGAAGCTGCCCATGCCGGGCAGGCACAACGTCCAGAACGCACTCGCAGCGATTGCTGTCTCGATAGAAATGGGCTGCGGCGATGATGTTATCCGCGATGGCTTCGGCCAGTTCGGCGGGGTCCGCCGCCGCTTCTCGCGCGTCGGCACTGTGCCGTTTGCGACCGGCGCTGCGGCGATCATCGATGATTACGCCCATCACCCGGTCGAAATCCGCGCCGTGCTCGCGGCGGCCCGCGAAGCTGCCAGCGCCGGCGGCGAAGGGCGCGTGATCGCAGTTGCACAGCCGCACCGCTTCACCCGCCTGCGCGACCTTATGGATGACTTCCAGTCCTGCTTCAATGAAGCGGACCAGGTCTATGTCACACCCGTCTATACTGCCGGTGAGGACCCGATCGAGGGTGTCGACGCCAATGCGCTGGTGGCTGGTCTCAAGTCGCGCGGACACCGTTCTGCAGCGACCGTCGCCGATCGCGACGAACTCGCTGGCGAACTTGCCGAAACGCTTGCCGCAGGCGATATCGTCGTCTGCCTCGGCGCAGGGGATATCACCCGCTGGGCGGCTGGCCTCGCCGATGCGATTGCGGAAAAGCGAACCGCATGACGATGACGCAGCCCGACAATTTCTGGTTCACCGATAGCGGAGAGGCGCCGACCTGTGCGGTCGATGGCGCGGGCGACATGCTCGTGTCGATGGATGGCATCCGCGGCAAGCTGACGCGCGACGCCCCCTTGGCGAAGCTCGTCTGGTTCAAGACCGGCGGCAATGCCGACTGGCTGTTCGAACCGGCCGACCTCGACGACCTTTGCGCCTTTGTAGAGCGGCTGGACGAAGGCACGCCGATCATGGGATTGGGCCTGGGTTCGAACATGATCATCCGCGATGGCGGTGTGCCCGGCGTCGTCATCCGGCTGGGCAAGGCGTTCTCCACCGTCAAGAACCTCGGCGACTGCCGGCTCGAATGCGGCGGCGGTGCTAGCGGGATCCTGGTTTCTTCCACCGCCCGGGACGCAGCGATTGCTGGGCTTGAGTTCCTGCGCGGCATCCCTGGTACGGTCGGCGGATTCGTTCGCATGAACGGCGGCGCCTATGGCCGCGAAGTCAGCGACGTGCTGATCGATTGCGACGTGCTGATGCCGAATGGCGAGTTCATCACACTGCCTGCCGCAGATCTCGAATACTCGTACCGCCATTCCGCTCTGCCCGAAGGCGCGGTAGTCGTGACCGCCCGTTTCCAGGGCGAACCGGGCGATCCCAAGGAAATAGGTGCGGAAATGGATCGCATCGCTCAGGCACGCGAGGAATCGCAGCCGCTCCGCACCAAGACCGGCGGTTCGACCTTCAAGAACCCCGAAGGGCAGAAGGCCTGGCAACTGGTGGATGCAGCTGGATGCCGCGGCCTGACCATGGGCGGCGCGCAGGTGAGCGAGAAGCACACCAATTTCCTGATCAATACGGGCGATGCGACCAGCGCAGATATCGAGGGGCTGGGCGAGGAAGTGCGCCGCCGCGTCTATGAGAACTCGGGCGTGACGCTCGAATGGGAAATCCAGCGGGTGGGAAGGCCATGAGCGGGAGCGCTGCCTTCGCCGCCTTTCTTGCAGGCTCGCTGCTCGCTGTGATGATCGTGCTCGCCTCGATCTATTCGCACTTGGAGAATTTCGATTTCGTCACGGCGCAATCGCGCGGCATGGTCCATGTCGCGATGGTTGCGACCAACTACGCAGCCTGTCTGTTAGCCGCGCTGCTCATTCGCTTCGGCATACGTTCAAGGATCGCCCTAGATGGCTTCTAACCTTCCCAAACTCCACGTAGCAGTGCTGATGGGTGGTTGGGCCAACGAACGCCCCGTCTCCCTGATGAGCGGCAATGGCGTTGCCGATGCTCTCGAGAGCCGCGGCCACAAGGTCACGCGGATCGATATGGACCGCAAGGTCGCGCAGCGCATCGCCGAGGTTGCGCCCGACGTCGTGTTCAACGCGCTCCATGGCGTCCCGGGCGAAGATGGCACGGTGCAGGGAATGCTCGACCTGATGGGTGTGCCCTATACTCATTCGGGCCTAGCGACTTCGGTCATTGCCATCGACAAGGAACTGACGAAGCAGGCGCTCGTCCCGCACGGCGTCCCCATGCCGGGT